>DATHPB010000356.1:0-2855 GCA_035484295.1 Cytophagaceae bacterium | reverse complement strand
CAACCCGACAGCTGGAGATTCACGCCTACTTACATGGAATTGCTCAGTGAAATCCGTGCGAAGTTCTGCAAAGGCATTCGTCTGAAACTGAATACTCAAAAACTTACCAGCCAATTGGTGGCACAACTGGAAGAAACCTTTACCGCCAATAAAGGAACCTGTAATTTGTATTTCCAGATCATTGACGCGGAAGAACGCATTTCAACCGAGTCTTTTTCAAGAAAATACAAGATAGATCCCAATAACAGCCTGTTGAATGCACTGAGTGAGATGGAGGATGTGGAGTACAAAATCTTATCTTAATGAACTATTTATCTTCAAAAAACATTAAGTTTACAATTACATTTGACATACAAACAAAGGGATTTAAACTAAGTTAAAGACATGGGTAAAGCGATAGAAATCACCGATGCTAATTTTGATGAAGTCATCAAAACCGGCCAACCTGTACTGGTAGACTTTTGGGCTGAATGGTGCGGTCCTTGTAAAATGATCGGACCTGTAGTCGAAGAACTTGCCGGAGATTTTGAAGGTAAAGCTGTTATAGGTAAAATAAATGTAGACGATAATCCTGCTGTTTCCGCTCGCTTCGGCATCAGAAGTATTCCGACGTTATTGGTTTTCAAAAACGGAGAAATCGTAGACAAACAAATAGGTGCTGTACCGAAAACAGCCTTATCGGATAAAATCAAAGCTCAGTTATAAGAAAGAAAAGGCCCGAAAGGGCCTTTTTTATTATACACCAAAATCCAATGAGCACCTCCGACTGTAAAACAGTATTGGTGCTTATAGTTAGATGAAGATCGTCTTGGTATGAAAAAAAGAATAGCGGTAGACATGGACGGTGTGCTGGCCGACGTATACGAACAGTTTCTCCAACTGGATGAAAGAGATACCGGCATAAGAAAAACACGTGAAAGCGTATACGGGTTGTTGGAATTAGACGCCTTCGAATTTGCCAAACAACATGTCGTTTCCGATAATTTCTTTCGCCACACCCCTGTCATGCCCGACAGCCAACGCGTGCTGGAAGAATTAAATCAACACTACGAAGTCTTCGTCGTTTCTTCTGCCACGGAATTTCCTAAAAGCCTTTCCGAAAAACAAGCCTGGCTCGGAGAACACTTCCCTTTCATCTCCTGGAAGCAAATGGTTTTCTGCGGCAGCAAAACCATTGTACAAGCAGACATCATGATCGACGATCATTTCAAGAACCTGGATCACTTTAAGGGTCAAACGATCTTGTTTTCGCAACCGCATAACGTGTTGGCAGATGCGGGTAAACATACACGAGTAAGTGAGTGGAATGAAATAGAAAAATTATTATTGTAAATGAAGTGATCACTCAGCAACATGAACACTGACTATCCTCACAAATCCTCTGTTGACGAAATCCGTCAGCGCTTTGACAACGACGTTGAACGTTTTTCAAAACTGGAAACCGGGCAAGTCTCCACCCTGGATGCCACGTTGTCTTTGGAGTTGATCACAGAATCAGCCAAAAGAATCAATCCTCATGCGACAAAGATGCTGGACATCGGTTGCGGTGCAGGGAACTATACGTTAAAAATGCTTTCCAAACTGCCTCACTTGAACTGCACACTGATTGACCTCAGCAAACCCATGCTTGACAAGGCTTTTGAACGGGTAGCACCAGCCACATCGGGTGAAGTGATCGTCGTGCAAAGCGACATACGTAACATTCAGGTATTGCCCGAATCATACGATATCATTTTAGCAGGAGCTGTGTTGCATCATTTACGTGATGACGCGGACTGGGAATTTGTTTTTCAAAAACTGTACAAGGCCTTGAAACCCGGTGGCAGCTTGTGGATCTCTGATCTTATCACGCAACACAATCCTGTCATCACTGCCTACATCTGGGAATCTTACGGCGACTACCTGGAAAAGATCGACGGGCCGGATTACAGAAAAAAAGTATTGGACTATGTAGAGAAAGAAGACTCTCCGCGCTCCCTCAACTTTCAACTGGAGCTGATGAAAAAAATCGGTTTCCGTGAAACAGAAATCCTGCACAAGAACAGTTGCTTTGCAGCGTTTGGAGGAATCAAATAATTCAGATTGTCATACCCTAAATAAAAAAAGAGCCTTATCCTAAGGATAAGGCTCTTCAAGTCAACTGGAGCGTTCAACTACTCCATTTTAAAAAGTTCTTCTAATTTTATTCCCACACCTGATTTCAGGTTTAGAAATACGGAACCTGTTATTCCTTTTTCATACCTCTTTTTGATCAAGGCATAGATGTCGTTGGTCAACGGCACATAGCCTGACTCAGCTACCAATTTCTCTGCATTGTCCAGGTAAAAGTTCACGTAACTGTCCACACCAGGTTTTTCAATCGATGCTTTGTTGATGTAGATAAACAAAGGTCTTGACAAGGGTTGATAGGTTGCATCTTTCACCGTCTGTGCTGATGGAAGAATGGCCCCTTTGCCATTGGCATCGTTTTGATCATCGATGGCAACCAGTTTCAACCTGTCTTTGTTTTCCAAGTAATAATCAAGTCCGAAGAAGCCAAGCGACAATTTATCAGTAGAAATACCTTGTACCAACACGTTATCGTCTTCACTGGCGGTGTAATCACCTCTGCACGCTTTTGCTTTACCAACGATTGCCTCCGTGAAATAGTCAAACGTTCCGGATTGTGTGCCTGCACCAAACAAATGGATTTCTTCTTTAGGCCAGTTCGGTCTGATTTGATTCCAATGTGTGATTTTTCCTTGAGCATCCGGTTCCCAGAGTTTCTTTAGTTCGGCTACTGTCAACTGATCTACCCATGTATTTTCCTTGCTCACGACAACGGCCAACCCATCATAGGCTACAGGGAGTTCTAT
>DATHPB010000355.1:0-3394 GCA_035484295.1 Cytophagaceae bacterium | reverse complement strand
AAAGTCGTCTGTCATCCTTGTCGGCTTGGGCCAATTACTTGAACCTTTGTCTGAAATGGAAATGATCAGCAAGACAACGAAAGAACAGGAACCTTTGCGTAAGCTCTTTACCCAAGTCAATGATATCTGCCGGGAAGCTGTAGCAGAAGCGAGGAAAGTGCTTCTTTCCATGAAGAAATAAACGATGGTATTTTTATACAACGCGGGCTTGCGATGTTATCATCTGTTGCTTTATATCGTCGCTTTGTTTCATGTCAAAGCTGACAAATGGGTGAAGGGACGAAAAAACTGGACTTCCTTACTTTCTGAACAACGCAAAGCGCATGAATCCTGGATGTGGTTCCATTGTTCGTCTTTGGGTGAATACGAAGACAGCTGTGAAGTTTTTAATCGGCTTCGAACAGAGTATCCCTGCACAAAAACATTACTTACTTTTTTTTCTCCTTCTGGATTTGAAGTATTGCAACCCCTACATGACTACGATATGCTTTTGTACCTCCCGCTAGATAGCAAAAGAAATGCAAAAAAGTTTCTGGATATTCTTCAACCCAAGGTTATTTTCTTCAGTCGATCAGAACTATGGTATAATTATAGCCGGGAAATTAAACGAAGAAACATCCCTTCCTTTTTACTTTCCTTAAGGCTCGCCAACGATAGCAAGTTTTTACATCCTTTCATGAAATCGCTTTATCAAACTTGTTTCAATACCTTTACCCATATTTTTTGTCAGGATAGGGTTACACAAAAAAACTTAGCTGTCCATTTCAACATTCACAATACCTCTCTATCGGGGAATCCAAGGTTTGACAGAATATACAACGCGACGCTTCATGCCACTAAATTCCCTTCCGTTGAAAAATTCATTCAAGATCATTATGTTATCATTTTAGGCAGTTCACTGCCTAAAGACGAACAACTGCTTTTCAAAACGATGCAACAGCTGATTCCACTACCCGTCAAATACATCATTGTTCCTCATGAAATTGATCGCAAAGAAATAGATGCAACCGTCAAGACAAACCCCCAAGTCATTTGTTATTCCAACATTGAGTCTTTAACTCCGTCTCACATGATCCTATACATAGATTTTGTAGGAGGACTAAAACATCTGTACCGGTATGCTCATCTTGCCCTTATCGGCGGAGGTTTTGATAAGATCGGTATCCACAACATCGTAGAGCCAGCTGCTTATGGATTGAAAACACTTTTTGGCCCGCATCATAAAAACTACCAGGAAGCCTTAGATTTATTGGCTATGAACAAGGCTTTCATTTACCGCAACGAAAACGAATTGCGCCACATCATTCGACAGGAAATGATTCAGCCAGCAGATAAAAATTCCACCCATGAAATCATTCAGTATGTCAAACAACATACCGGCGGTTGTTCAAAGATCATGGAAACATTGCACAGTCAATTTTCAACGCTAATTTAAGCCTGCAAAAATAGTTTTGTTTTTATAGATCAATTCCGCCAGATGAAAATCCTCCGGATAATCGATGTCCATTCCTTCAATCGCATTCATAGGAAACAGCTGTATACTCTTTCCTACACGGCTTTTTGAGTTGTTAAAGAAAGAGGTTCTACTGAATAAAAAAATGTTGGAATTTTCAATGTGAACCTCCGGTAGATCTTGTGTTTGTTCCAGTTTAAAATTAGAATGGTTGATCGGCATACCGTTATCATAGTAGGCTCTCTTCCTTATGCTCGATACTGTCAACAAAGAATCGTAGGTGTGAAGATGATCAAAATAACTGCGGATGGCTTTAACAATGGTCTGCTTAGAGAGCAATGGATTGGTGCAATGTGTCTGAAGAAAATGTTCACCACTGACCAATTCCAAGTCATGTTCGATAAAAGCATTGGCTGTAATTTCATTTTTCCTCAGATGAAGCGGTCGCTCAATGATGTGAACTTTATCATACCGCTTTGCACATTTTTCTGAAATAGTGGTGGAATCCGTATTGATGACAATCTTCTCTACTTCCACAATCTCCTGTAATTTGTCCAGGATAATTTCATACAAAGGTTGCCCACAAAAATCCAGGAAATTTTTCCGGTGAAGTCGTTCAGAATGTTCTTTGATAGGAATGAATGCCGTGACCTTCATAAAAGCGATTAGTAATTTTTATCAAGCTTTCAAGCTACAAAAAATAGTTTGAAGAAATCTACCTAAGAATAGGTATTGGATTCTTTTGGATTGGCTTAAGGGATGAAGTATTCTTTCCTGTAAAATAGCTATGCCCTTACTGTACCTTTGATCAATTTGTATATTCCAAATAATAAATCTTAACAACAAAGCATTCGTCATTTGAAATTTTAATACTGTCATCTATTTGCTTTTTGATGCTTGTAATTTAATGACGGGGATCATACGCTATGACAAACGGACACCCATTTTGACCCTCCACCGATCAATCCTCTAGCTAAAGTATAATATACGATACCCTAAACTTAATGCCCTAAACCCAATGTTTATTCAATTCGTCTATTATATTTACATTTTAATCGAATATAAAAAAGCTTTCATGTTATAGTATAAGCTGATTCGAAGCTGGTCAGGCTTTGGGACGGCAGATTTTTAAACACACTTTTATGAAAATGACGTTGAGCAGAAAAATTCTAATGGGGTTTGTAGCCTGCACAGTAATTCTGATTGCTGTTGCCATTTTTTCATTCAAGAACAGCGAAAAATTCGTCGAGACCAACCAATGGGTCAATCATACGCACGAAGTGCTGTATGAATTTGATCAGCTACAGATTGCTACTGTAGATGCAGAGACCGGCACAAGAGGATACATCATTACCGGCAATGTCAGCTTTCTTGAACCTTATCAAAATTCCAAGGAACGCATCAATGAGCACTTTGATAAGGCCAAGATGCTGACCGCCGATAATCCAGTACAACAACAGAACCTGGAGGTGTTGAAAAAACTTACCCAGGAGCTGACTCTTCATCTGGAAGAATGCATCACCCTTCGTCAACAAGATTTTGAGAAAGCCAAATTGCTCACGGCATCCGGCAAAGGAAAACAAATAGAAGACGATATCAGGAGAAACATTCTTCAATCCAAGAACATTGAAAGCAACCTGCTGGAAAAACGCAAACAGTCCAGTGAGGAAGATGCACATGATTTCAACCGCATTTTTATTTTGCTGATGGTCATCATAGCCGTTGTGCTTGTCGTGGTATACCTTATCATCACCGCCAACCTGAGCGCACTCAAGAAAGCAGAAGAGGAAAGCAACAACATCAACTGGTTGCTATCCGGCAATTTCGAGTTGAATGAAAAAACAAGGGGAGAATGGGCCGAAAGAGATTTGTCGCAAGTCATCATTGATCAGCTGTGCAGCTATTTGAAGGCACAGATAGGCGTCATTTACCTGTTTGAAA
>DATHPB010000354.1:0-6244 GCA_035484295.1 Cytophagaceae bacterium | reverse complement strand
CGGTTGGTTTTACCGGTGTAGATGCTAACCCTTTCATCGTCACATATGCAAAGCATCATTGCTCGGCTTCCTCAAACATTCAATTTGTATGCAGCAATATCCTGACCGCACCTTTCCCAGGCACTTACGACATCGTACATGCTTCACTCTTTTTACATCATTTCACAGAGGAAGAACTTGTTCATTTGTTGATTCAACTGAAACAACATACACAGGAAGCCATTATTATCAACGACCTTCACAGGCATCCTCTCGCTTATTACTCTATCAAGTTATTGACCCGATTATTTTCAAAATCTTATCTGGTAAAAAATGATGCGGCACTTTCTGTTGCCAAAGGATTTAAGAAAAAAGAATGGGAAGAAATTTTAAGGCGTGCGGGATTTAAGCACTACCACATCAAATGGGTATGGGCATTCAGGCATCAGCTTATTCTCTATCCGGTTTCTGCGCAATAACTTTTCTGCGTTCTATCAGAATGCCAATCACTGCGAGCAACAATACCAAACATCCGATCATATCTCTTTTCTTTTTTCTTTTTCATATATGTGTCGTGGATAGGGAGATGTAACCTCTTTTTTACCGAACCATACAGAAGTATTATCGATAAATTTGGTTTTTTAAGTATCCTGGTCTATTTTTGTCCCACTAAAATCAATCGCTCTTACGGGGCCACATTGATTTATAAAGAAGGGTGGAGAGAATAGGCTCTATGAACCCCTAGCAACCTGCAAAATGAAATGAAAGGTGCTAATTCCTATCCTGTAAATAAAACGGGAGCATATAAGTTAATGATGATGAAGATACCCAATCTCTGCTTATTTTATTTCCATTGTTGTTGCACCTTTTATTCGTGTAGCGTTATACTTCTGTTCTCTTGGCTATCATGAAGGAAAACGTCTACCAACATAAAGAGAAACTCATACTGGAATCCGGCGAACAACTGGAAGACCTTTCCATTGCATACACTACCTACGGTACGCTTGCTCCGGATGGATCAAATGTCATCTGGATTTGTCATGCACTGACTGCTAATGCGGATCCGGCAGAGTGGTGGCCAGGCTTGGTAGGTGACGGTCGTTTTTATAATCCGACCGAACACTTTATCGTATGCGCCAATGTCCTTTCCTCCTGTTACGGGACTACAGGTCCTGCTTCTAAAAATACTCAACAAGACAAAACTTATTTCTGGGAATTTCCTCAGGTGACCATACGTGATATGGTACTCGCACACGAATTGCTCCGTCAGCATCTAGGTATCCAGAAAATACATACGCTGATTGGCGGATCACTTGGTGGCATGCAGGTTTTGGAATGGACAATCAGTCATCCAGAATTGTTCAAGCATGTTATTTTGTTAGCCACCAACGCCAGGCATTCTGCCTGGGGAATTGCGTTCAACGAATCGCAGCGTTTAGCCATCAAGGCCGATCCCACTTGGAACCAAGATCATCCAAACGCAGGTACAGCAGGACTAAAGGCAGCACGCTCCATCGCCTTGCTTTCCTACAGAGGCTACGAAACTTACGATCGTTCCCAGACAGAAGACGACCTCAATAAAATCGATCATTACAAAGCCAGCTCCTATCAAAACTATCAGGGAGAAAAACTGGTAAACCGTTTCAGCAGTCATTCGTATTGGTACCTGACCAAAGCCATGGACTCACATAACGTTGGTCGTGGTCGCGGCAATGTAGAACAAACTTTAAAAGCCATACAAAACAACACACTCGTCATTGGCATTTCATCGGATATTTTGTTTCCGGTCTCAGAACAAAAATACCTGGCCGAAAAGATGCCCAACGCTACGTACCAAGAGATCGATTCCTTTTACGGGCACGACGGATTTCTCATTGAAACAGAGCATATAGAAGAATTGATCCGAACGTTTTACAACAAATAGTGCTCTTTTAGTGTCAACGACATACTTCATTTTTTCTCTTAAACAGACATTTCACTTACAATTAGTTGAACAAGTCGGCAGATCGTTTTATTTTTAGGAGACGCATAGACTTTTGATCTCCGCAAACAGATCATTTTGAAAAGCAACAAACAAATTCTTATGAAAAAACCCTTATTGATAACGCTCAGCGTAATCGTCTTTTTGCTTATTGCCTTAGCGGTAACCCCTTTTTTATTTAAGGACAAAATCAAAGCAACCATCGATGAACAGCTTACGCAAACAATAAATGGCAAAGTATGGTACGATGCCAATCGTTTTAACCTGACACTCTTTCGCAATTTCCCAAATCTTACTGTTTCACTCGGAGGGCTTGGTCTAGTCTCGCATGCAGACGATTTCAAAGGCGATACCTTATTCACTGCCGATCAATTCAAGTTGGAATTGGACCTCATGAGCATCATCACCGGATCTCAGATAGACATCAAAGGCATTTACCTGGACAAAGCAAAAATTATTACGCTTGTTACTCCCAAAGGTGTAATGAGCTGGAGTACCTTGACTTTTCCTGATACAACAAACATCCCTGCACCGCCCGATACTAGCTCTTCCAGCTTGTCCCTGAAAATAGAAAAATGGGAAATCAGTGATGCGACCATCATCTATGACGATAGGAGCAGACCTGTATACACCAAACTGGAACATTTTAACCACAAAGGAAGTGGTGCTATCAACACGGACATCTACGACTTGGACACCTACACTAACATCGAGAAAACATATGTGAATTTTGCAGGCGTTACTTACCTCAACAATCAAACGCTGGAGGCAAAGGCCAAAATGAACATCAACATGAAAGAATCAAAGTATACTTTCATGGACAACCAATTTGCGATCAATGATTTTAAATTCGGCTTTAACGGATCCATCGCTATGCCGGCAGACAGTAGCATGGTGTATGACATTACCTTTGATGTAAAAGAAACTGAGTTCAAAAATTTACTTTCACTTATACCGGCTGTCTTTACAAAAGACTACGACAAAATCAAAACTTCCGGTAGTCTTGCTTGCAATGGCTATTGCAAGGGCAGGATGAAAGGTAAACAAATGCCTGGCTTTGGATTAAACTTGCTCGTGAAAGATGGAGCTCTTCAGTATCCAGATCTCCCAAGTGGAGTTAAAAATATCGGAATCGATTTAGCAGTGGATGACAAGGATGGTATACTTGATCATCTCGTCATCGACTTGAAAAAATTTCACCTTGACATGGGCAACATGCCGATGGACGCGAGACTTCATTCTGTAGGCATAGATCCGATTGATCTGGATGCGAACTTGCTGACTAAAATTAACCTCGCCGAAATCACTAACATATTTCCTGTAAAAGGTACCGAAATAAAAGGGTTACTCTCTGCCGACATCAAAGCCAAAGGAAAATACAGCGACTCCTTAAAACTCATGCCGGTAGTGAACGGTTTGTTCTCTATCGATAATGGATACGTGAAAAGTTCCGCTTTCCTTCTACCTTTGGAGCAAGTGTACTTGACCTCTACTGTACAAAGCCCCGGAGATATGGTCAACACAGTAGTTCACCTGTCTCGCTTTCACATGTTGCTGGACAACGAACGTTTCGAAGCAACAGCCAGGGTAAAAAACCTGGAGAACATCAGTTATGAAGCCACGATCAAAGGCATCATCGATCTGGCCAAGATGACAAAGATTTACCCTATAGCAAATACAACCCTTACCGGACGTATCAAGGCAGACATCTCTACCAAAGGAACCATGGCCGATGTAGAAGCCGGACGTTATCAAAATACCGCCACTTCAGGCACTATGAGCATTGATAAGCTGACGTATTCTGCAGCTGATTTCAAACAAGGCGCATCAATTGATAAGGCATTGTTTACATTCAGCCCATCTACCATGAACATCGACAACATGTCCGGTTTTGCAGGCAAAAGTGATTATACCGTTAACGGCCATTTTTCCAATTACATGGGTTACGTATTCGGGGGAAAGGATTCCACGCTAAGAGGTGTATTGAACTACAGCGGCAAAAGGCTGGATGTGAACGAATGGTTATCTGATGATGCAAGCAATGGTAAAACGACAACGGCTGCGGTGGATACCTCCTCTTCTTCAATGTCTGTTGTAGAAATCCCTAAAAATCTAGACTTCACTTTCCTCGCCAATGTGAAAGAAGTGTTGTACTCCAATATGATCATGACAGATTTTGCAGGTGCGGTCTTAATAAAAGAAGGCATTATGAAATTGCACGACTTAAACTTCCTCACGTTGGGAGGCAAGTTCAACATAGACATGGCATACAACACGCAAAACATGAAAGATCCGAAATATGCCATGGATCTTAACATACAGCAGTTGGCTTTCAAAGAAGCGTACAAGACATTTAATACCGTTAAGCAATTGGCTTCCATTTCTAAAAATATAGAAGGTAATATGAACATGCAATTGCTTGCTTCAGGAAGTCTGGACGAAGGCATGAATCCTATTTATAATACCATGAACGGTCATGGAACGATGAGCATTCCTTCTGCACAACTTGCCAATAGTAAAGTATTAGACGGTCTTGCTTCTGTAACAAAAAATCCTGGATTGAGTCCGCTGGAGCTGAAAAATATGAAAGTAGCCTTTACAATTGTAGACGGTAGTGTGGTCCTTGATCCATTTGATGTGAATGCCGGTGACCTTAAAATGAATGTTTCGGGTAAACATAAAATACAAGGCGATATGGATTACATCGTAAAGATGGATGTTCCTACCGGTGACCTTGGCAATGCAGCGAGTGATGCACTTTCCAATCTTACTGGAACAAAAATTAGCGCTCCAAAAAATATCAAGATGAACCTGAACGTAACCGGCACGATCGACAAACCTAAAGTTCGCCTGATGGGAACATCTGCTTCTTCAAACACTGAAGACAATAGGCCTGCTTCAGAAAAAGTAAAAGACGCCACCAAAGCCGAAATCAAAAACCAACTGGATAACAATGCTGAAGTACAAAAAGCAAAAGCGGAACTGGAAGCCAAAGAGAAAGAAGCCGAAGAACAACTGAAGCAGCAACTACAAGACGAAGCCAAGAAAAAAGCAAACGACTTGCTTAAAAATACTCCATTTAAATTTTAAGAAACAACTACAATGAAACAATGTATAACCTGGGTAGCCAGCTTAATAGCAACCATCGCCCTATTTAGTTTTACTTCTCATCAAACCACAGATAAAAGTGGTTATAAAATCTCCTTCAAAATCAAGGGAGCATCCGATAGTGTATACCTTTGTCGTTATTATGGAGACAAGCGTTATTACCAGGACACAGCCGTTGCCGATGCCAAAGGAGCTTTCACCTTTGAAGGAAAAGAACCCTTATTAGAGGGAATGTATTTTGTCTTGCTACCTGGTCAAAAGTTTTTTGACCTCATTGTCTCTACACAAAGTTTTTCTATGGAAGGCGATACCACCGATCTGGTCAAACACATGGTCATCAAAAATGCACCCGACAATAAAGCTTTTTATGAGTACCAACAGTTTTACATCCGTCAAAAAGAAAAAGTGGATTCCATCAATGCCAAAGCCAAACAAGACCCTACCTTGAAAGACAAGGCCGCAGAAGCCATCAAGGGGATTGATGCACAAATGACCACTTACATTAGTGCGTTCAAGACCAACAACTCAAAAAGCCTATTCACCAGCATCCTCAATGCCTCTGAGGATGTACAGTTCCCTGAGATCCCTAAAAAGGCGAACGGACAACTGGACTCTCTGTTTATGTATCGTTATTACAAATCACACTTTTTCGACAAAGTAAATTTTGATGACGATCGCCTGATTCGTACGCCGGTACTGGCTCCCAAGATTGATCGATACTTCAAAGACCTAGTGACACAAGCACCGGATTCCATCATCAAAGAATTGGATATACTCCTGGCGAAAATGTCTAAGGCCAAAGATACTTACGAATACACCGTACGTACCATGACTTATAAATACGAGACATCCGAAATCATGGGAATGGATGCCGTATTTGTTCACATGGGTAAGAGCTATTATGAAAAAGGTAAATGTCCCTGGGCAACGGAAGAAGTGCTTAAGAAGATAAAAGAACGGACGGACATACTGGATCCTTTGCTGCTGGGTAAAAAGGCACCGAATCTCTACATGGCAGATACTTCGGGTAATTACGTACAGCTGCACAGTTTAAGAGCTAAGTATACATTGATCTTTTTCTGGGATTCCAATTGCGGACACTGTCAAAAAGAAGTACCTAAATTATTCGAATTGTATAAGTCCGGTTTGAAAACAAAAGGAGCTATCGTCTATGCC
>DATHPB010000353.1:0-3732 GCA_035484295.1 Cytophagaceae bacterium | reverse complement strand
TGAGTTGGATGAGGGTGTGTGTTCAAATGCTCCTCCAGCCATTTTCTCTTTAATGTTACTACTTCGTTGCTATATAGTGTTGCCGAAGCCCATAAATAGGGTTGATTAGGCAAAGAGATGAAATGCTTGTTACGACCATCCCATTTGAATTCATACAACAACCCAAACCATATCATGACCAAGGTAAATGGTTCTACTCCATCGAGATTGATTTGGGTATAAAAATGAAAAGCTGTTTCGTATTGAAAGGCTTCGAGTACAATCAGGCCACGACTCCTGTTGTAGGGAGGTTGGTGCTTATGCGTATGAAAGGCACCGTTCAGCAAGCACACTACACGTTCGTCCTCAGAGGCAGCAATCCATGAACCTTTGCCAAGCTGATCTTTCGGATAATATAAAGCAACGCCCTGTGCACTGATATAAAAATCAGGTGCCAAGGAAACTGGTCTGCCCGATTGTTCATCGCGATTAGATGTTAATATAAAACCGTCATACAACGGTATATAACTAACGGTACACATAGTGTGATCTGTATTTTAATGTAGAAGAAGCCACTCCAAAATCGGCTGGTAATTCATACGTATATAAATTGACCGCTGCAATTTTAATGATCGCCATGTGATGAATGGTATGTTCGATGTTGTAGACCAATTCTCTTTCTACATGTGAAAGAATTGAAAATATTTCTTTTTCTTCTGCCTCGTAAGAACCTTCCAACATCAATGTAATAGGCTCCACCTGATCAATCCACTTGATCAGGTCAATGATCAGGGACAGGGCAACCATTTTATCCTGTTCAATGGAAAGGTTTCTTTTGCGCAAATCGTAATTTACTCTTTGCAGGACATAACCATCTTTGAGGCAACTGTAAAATTCTAAAATGTGCCGCACATGCTGACCGATGGAAGAACCTAATAGCAATTCCGATGTGCAGGTGTAATGCTGGTGTTCCATGACCGTGATGAAATCAGCCAGTTGACTGAGGGTTCCCGATGCTACGGATTTAATATTGATGCTCATTGCGTCGTTATTTTAATTTGAATCATTACTTCATCAGACATTACCCAACTGTTTCCTCCTACATGAAAGTCTAGTCTGTCTATTGTTAGGTTTCCTTCAATAATTTCTTCTATTCCTGTCTTTGAAACCTTCAGGGGTATGCTCACGTCTTTCATCGCGTCTTTTATGGTGAGTTTTCCTTTTATTACATACCCATCCCCTTGCTGTTGTACACTGGTAGATTTGAAGTTTATTTCCGGGTATTTATCGGCATAGAAATAATCTTCTTTGCATAAATGGTTATCTCTCGCATGGATTCCTGTACTGATGGACTTCACTTTAATCTTTCCCTCGAAATGTGCGCTCGACAAAGCCTTCGGATCAAACTGTATATTGACTGTATAATCTTTGAATTCACCTTCTACATTGATACCTGCATTTCTGATTTTAAAAGAGACAGAAGATTTTTTATAATCAACGGCACGAGAGTGCCCCTGTGCCATGGAAGCAGCCGTTACCACAACGATCATCAAACAGGCATACCACATTTTCATACCATCTATCCGATTAACTTCGCAATCAATGCCCGAACTTCCATTCTCTGAAGAAATAAAAGAACAACGGTTGAAAAGAGCGTAATAAGCGCTAAGACAAACAACTCTCCATGATCGTCCATGATTTCAATACCCAAGATCATAACATGACTGGCAACAGCACCAAACATCATTCCCAAGAGCAGCACCAATGCATAGACATACGTTTGAGGAATCCAGAGCAAAATTATAGAGAGTAACTCCAACGTGCCCAGAGCGATTCTCCCCCAAGGTTCTATGCCCAGTGTACTGAATATATATACCGATTCGTCTGCTCCTGAAAACTTGAAGAACAACGTCTGGCCAACAATGATCGTGACCAATACTTTTAAGATTAAAATAAGGAGTTTCATATGGTGATATTAAATATTAAAGTTAAGGTAGTTCATGCCACCAAAAAGTCGGCAAGACGACAAAAGAATAAAAACAGTATATAATCGGTCAATAAAATGAATCTTAATGTCTTTACATCCAAAACTATTCCGTCAATGCTTCCAGTTTTTTAAGGCTGGTGATTTTAATGTGCTGACGGTTGAATTCCAATAATCCTTCTTCTTCCAGTTGATTGATAAAAGTAGTCGCGGTCTGTCTCGTACAACCCACCAGTGATGCCACTTCTGCATGTGTCAGGTAATTTTTAAAGATCAGTTGGTCTTCATCACCCTTGCGTTCTTTCCGGGCAATGTATATGAAAAAGTCCACAATCCTTGATTTCACATCTTTGTAAATGATGCTCGTGATCCTGGACTGTAACGCTTTAATTCTTAAACCCACCAGTTTGGTGTAGGAAATCGCCAGGTCCGGACGCTTCATTAAAATTCTTTCAAAATCTTCTACCGAAAAACTGCATATCTGTGCGTCCGACTTAATGACCTGTGCAAATTCCTGTTCACCTGTATCTCCTTCCAAAGAAAGTTGTCCAAAGATATCTCCCTGATTCAGGACTTCCTTTATTTTCTCGTTACCGTCCTTATCGTATGTTCCGATTTTAATGTACCCTTTCTTCAAAAAATAAAGCCGATCGTTCTTTAAACTGTTGAGGTATATAAACTCATTTTTCTTTTTATTCATAAACCCTGACACAATGTTCAGCTCGCTGCATTCTTTATAGGTAAGCTGCTTGAACAACCGGTGTTGCCTGAGTAAAATAAAATTTGAGTCGTCTATGTTCATGTATAATTATTGAATCCGGTAAAGAATGAATGGAGTGATGCAGCATTGGATTATTACCAACTTCCACCGGCACCTCCGCCGCCAAAGCTACCACCACCAAAACCGCCGAAGCCACTGCTTCCCCCGCTATAACCACCTCTGGAAGAAAACCCTCCTGAGCCCAATAAGCTACCCGCTAAGAAACCACCTCCAAATCCTCCACCGAAATTTCCGCTTCCTCCTCCTCCTTTTGAGAGGAAAGAGAAAAGTATAATCAAGATTAGGATCACGATAAAAATGATGAATGCCGTACTGCTGGATGCTGTACCTTTTCCATCTTCCTTGTACGTACCAGCCATGATCTGAATAATGGCATCCGTCACCTGATCCAATCCGGCATAATAATTACCTTGTTTGAAATTTGGTTTCACTATCCCTTCAATCAATCGCTTGACAATGGCATCCGGCATATTGCCTTCCATACCATAACCGGTAGCGATAAATATTTTGTGCGTTTCGACGACAACTAAAATCAGTAGTCCATTGTCTTTGCCTTTCTGTCCAATGCCCCACTTTTCTGCCAACCGGGGAGCGTAATCCGACGCATCATAAGCGCCGATGTCCTTTAGAATAACAATTGCCAATTGTGTGGAGGTGCTGTCATCGTACGCCACTAGCTTCTGTTCCAAAGCTTCCCGTTCCGCTGGTTGAAGCAATGACGCATAATCATTGACCAATCGCGCAGGAGAAGATCTTTCAGGAAAATCTTTATCATCATCTGCATGAGCCACTGTTCCTGCGAAGCAGCAAAGTACCAACAACAGTAAGCAAATTTTGTTAACTATCGTAGGAGATGTCATTGGACAATTCATTGTGGTCATCTTTTTGATAAGGGAAAAAGGAAGAGAGCTGCTGTCCTGCCTTAGCAATGCCGTGCGCAAGACCTTCTGCTAATTTACCTTGTCTGAATAATTGTAACAGCTCTTCC
>DATHPB010000352.1:0-2727 GCA_035484295.1 Cytophagaceae bacterium | reverse complement strand
CAACGCAGAAACGTTCACCACCAATACCGGCTCTCAATTCACCGCCATCTCTCCTGCTTGTGGTGCAGGTTTACGGGTGAAGTTCAACAAATATTCCCGCACCAACCTCTCCATCGACTACGGTATTGGACTCAATGGTTCGCACGGTTTTTTTGTAAATTTGGGAGAGGTATTCTAGCGTTTGAAAAAGCGAAAGATAAACTCTCAGAATAAAATGATTGGCAAAATCTTCTATTTTAAAAAGTGCCCACAGGGAGATTCGAACTCCCACACCACTAAAGGTACCACCCCCTCAAGATGGCTTGTCTACCAGTTTCAACATGTGGGCATTGGAATTCAAAGGTAATAAATAATATTAAATAATTGATAGCTTGTTCCTATTAACCAGCATCAGAAAGATGCCATACGAAAGACCGTCTTCTTTTTCGACCATTTATCTATTCTATTTTCAAGAAAAATCACTGTTCAACTTATAACTTATCAACATCTTTGCAGATTTGTATTTTTGTAACAAAAAGAAAATCTTTTCGTTTAAAAATCAGAGGATTATTGATATTATTCATCTAATTTTAGAGCATGCAAATAGAGATTAAAAAGACGCCAGTTTTTATTTCCCTGAGCATTGGTCTGCTTTTTTACGGACTGCTCAGCACGTTGACTTCCGTGGTTATTTTGCACTTGAAAGAAATCTTCGGATTGTCCTATTCCATTTCTTCTTTGATTCATCTGACATTCTTTTCTACCTACGTCATTGCTTCCATCCCTGCAAGTCGCATCGTAAAAGCCTGGGGCTATAAACTCAGTCTCATCATTGGTTACTTCACTACAGGTCTCGGCTGCATGTTGTTTTATTTCGGTATCAACACCTCTTCTTATCCGTTGTTGATTGTAGCACTCTTTGTGATGGCTGTGGGAAGTACAGTGTTGCTCGTGGTTTGCAACCTCTACATTGTCTTATTGGGTGATTACAAAAGAGCGGCAGCCCGCCTTTCCTTATTACACAGCTTTTACGCCTTGGGTTGTTTACTCGCTCCCTTGTATGCTTCTGCTTGGATCAAAGAAATATGGGGGATCTCCGTAGACATGGACATGAACAGCTACATCAAAACATTGTCCATGTACATAGGCACACCGTTCATCATCATGAGTAACCTCATGTATTTTCTCACCGTGATCTTCGTGTTTCTGAACCTGCCTGAATTCGATACTCAACTTTTAAAACCATGGAATAAATTTGAAGAACGCCATAAAAAAATTCACGTGATGCACTTCAAGCAGTTACGACTGGGCGCCTTCGCGGTATTTGCTTACATTGGTACAGAAGTAGCCTTAAGCGAATGGCTGGTGACTTTCTTTAGTGAGTTCACTTATCTTTATTGGACAGGTTATGTAGCCGGACTATTGATAGGATCCATTCTGCTATTGTACATTTCTCCACGCAAAATGTTGTTGGGCTATAGCATTGGTGCGGCGCTTCTTTTGTTTTTCGCCATCGTCTCTTCCGGCTGGACATCGCTTTGGGCTGTTTCTGCCATCGGATTCTTCAATTCCATTTTATTCCCGACCATCTGGTCTTTGTCTATTAAAGGATTAGGGAGATTTTCAGAGCAAGGTGCAGCCATCATGGTCATGGCGCACGTAGGCGGTGGAATTATTCCGTTTAACGTAGTGAATTTCGCAGCAGCAGGCGGTTACAAGCTGGCCTTCATCATTCCGATGTTCTGTTACGCCTACATTATTTTTTACGCCGTAAAAGGATCCAACTTTGTACGCAACGAAAATATTGAACAATCAACACTGAGAGCGATAAAACCGTCGAAATAAATAGTAATTAATCCTTATCCTTAGTGGGCAATTTAAAAGATTTTTAAATTGATCTATTAAACTAAATCTACCAGCTAATCACTAACTGTTACCTCGCAAAAATCTTAATCTTCCTTGAATTGTAAGCAAGGATTACGAAGCTTCCGGAAATCATGGAAGTCATTACAAAAGCATCGTTCCATTGCCTGAAGATGAGGTAACCGATCAAGAACAGAATACCATACGTCATCGTGACAGAAGAAATCCAGCACAATATCAACGGAATGATGCTGTCCGATTTTGTAGTAATGTCAAGCGATTTTTTTACCGGTCCCCAGGATCCATCAGGCTGTACCTTATTGTAAAACTTTTCCAGTACTTCCATGTCTACCGGTTTAGTGATGTACATCACAATGATCCAACTTACAGTAGTCACACCAACAGTAAGGAAAAAACTATTCGGGAACTCCCAACCCATGGCATAGTTGGAATACACGTACACAATCAACGGCATGATCACAGCTGTCAACTCCGCCCATGCATTAATCCTCCACCAGTACCAACGTAAGATCAACACTAAGCCTAGACCTGCCCCTATTTCCAAAACAAAGAACCATACTTTAGCAATGGAAGTAATCATCGGAGAGATGGCCAACGCAGCGATCATGATTACGGCAAAAGAAATCCTAACCGCCCACTTCGTTTGTTTTTCTGTACATGTCGGATGGATAAAACGTTTGTACAAATCATTGACCAGATAACTGGCTCCCCAATTCAATTGACTGGAAACTGTATTCATATATGCAATGAAAAAAGCGGTAATCAATAGTCCTTTCAAACCATTAGGTAAATAGTCTCGCATGGCCATGACATAACCTAGTTTCTTGTCATCGGCACCTAGTTCAGGATACAATATAATCACCG
>DATHPB010000351.1:0-3859 GCA_035484295.1 Cytophagaceae bacterium | reverse complement strand
GTGTGTTAAACAATGGCATCTGACAAGACCTTAAAGTATAAATATAAGCTGGTTTCTATACTCTTACAACTGTATGGAGCGGTTAACGTTCATAGCGCAGCGAACGGATGATCTGACTTTGCTCTTCTTCATACAAAGGATATTGTTCTAAGGGGAAATCCATCAGCCATTGGGCGCCGTGATTGAACTCAATCGTATACAGAATATACAGGTGATGTTTCGCACCCTTCGCATCTTTGTATTCCGCATCGTAACCAATGGTATAGGGTATGCTGAACCTTCCGTCAGAATCCACAAATGTTTTTTTAATGGTAAAACCATTTTGCTTTTGAAAAAACAGCAGGCCTTTCGTCGCATACTCTTTGATGCTTGTACTTGGTTTGATATGCTCGACCAAAACAGACAACGTTGCCTGACCAGTTTTTTTATCTTCTGTCAACTTGCGGGTATAGGTATAGATCGTCGATTCTGACTTCGTTTTTTTCAATTGAGCCGGACTCCATTTATCTGCCAATAATTCAAAACGAAGATTAATATCGCTCAATGATTCGGTGCGGTATTCGCTGGTCTGTGCACAAACTGAGCAAGCCATTATGAGACCTGTAAAAAGAAAAAAGATTTTTTTTCTCATGTGCGTTCCAAAGGAAAGGTAAGACAATGCGGACCTCCTCGAGCCCTCGACAGTTCGCTGCTCTTCAGCGTGATGATGGTCTTTTCTAAAGAATCAACAGGTTGTTGAGATTTTAAAAAGGAATGAGCATCTACCGTATGGTATCCTCTCTTAGCAAAAGCTTCCAGTGTTTTTTCGTTGCGGTCATAACCAATGATGACACCAGGTTTTAAAGCAAAAAAATTACATCCATCTGTCCATTGCTCCCTTTGATCAAAAGGATAGAGCCCATCACCACAGGGAATCAGTGCAAGTCCAGGTATAAACTCCGAAATAAAGTCTTGAAAGTTTTTGAAACGAATTTCCTTGTCTTCTCTCAATCCAATCGTTTTTACCGGCAAATTGTCCCTGTTATTTAACAAAGGTTGGTAAGCTACCGCTTCGTTGTAATCCGTAAATGTAAAAACCGTGTCCCAATGCATGCAGTAACGTGAGGCTGGCATATAAGCGACAGACAAATAATCGATGTCGTGGTGGTGTGATTGTAATTTTTGTTTGATCAAGGCAATCCCCCTGTCGTTTGTCCTTTCCGAACTGCCAATCAGCAAGTGGTTTTTACTGATCATCATGATGTCGCCGCCTTCCAGCTGAGGTTTGGCATCTTGCATGGATAAAAAACGGATCAACTCCTCCAAATCATTAGCCGGTGATAAAAGCAATCCGTTTGAAGACCAGCGTTTGAATGCAGTATGGTGATGAAAGACAAACCAACTGATGAGGCTTTCCCTTGCCCTCGCTTTTTTCGCTGCTGTAGCGTGAATAAGCAGCGGTCCGGCCACACTGCCAATATCCCTGGTGAATATCAAATTAGGAACAGGGTATACCTGTCCTGCAACATCTCCTTCAATACTGTATCGACAGAGCTGCTCAGCGGTTAAATCCAATAATTCCGAACGCCGGGATTTTTTTTCCAGTGTACAAAGCACCTCCACAAATTGTTCTCGGATGGCTTTGTCTTTAAGCACAGATGTCAGCAGGTCCGTTATTTCCAAGCAGTTTTCAGTGCCTAAATAATTTTCCAGAACTGATTTAAGAGCCGCATGTTCTTCCTGAATCTTGGATAAAAAGACGATGTCTTCATACAAAAAATCCGCCGCAAGATCAGGTGTAACCTTTGCAATGCCCGCATCAGGAGAATGAATGAGTATTTTTTTTAGCGGTGCAATTTCCGAGTAATTCCCCATGAGCCAAACTTAGTAATACATCATCTTTAAACAAAACACACTTCCTCCTGACTTGATGTACTCGGATGTATCGATGGCGATGACATCCACATTCAATTGTTTCAAAACCTTTTCGGTCTCTTTGTTGCCTTCCTGAATGATGGCACTCTTCTTATGTTCACCGTGAATGATGTGCATGTTCAAGGCAAATCCTACGGAAGCTTCCTTTTCAGGAATCACTATACAGTTTGCAAACAATTGTTTCAGTGTTGCATTGCTTTCTTCCGAGAAGGCACTCGGTGTATACAAAACAGTAGAATCATCTACCATGGCAAGGCAAGTATCGAGGTGATAGAAATTAGGATTGACAAGCTCTAACGGTATGATTTCGTAATCTGTGAGCAATTGCAAATGTTCAATGGTATTCAATGCTGTCCTGAACCCATAACCACACACGCAACGGAATTGGTTGGGAATCATTAGCAAGTCTCCCATTCCTTCAAACAAGCAATCCTTGGGAAGGTGCAGTATTTCGTACTCTTTGTTTTCAAAAAATTGTTGGTAATAGGACACCTCTTTTTGGCGATTAGGGTGTTTCATATTGCTCAAGACCACTTTTTTTTGTCCATGGGCATCTAAAAAAGGGAAGGTTTGATTGGCTGCAAAAACCATGTCCTCAAGTCCTTGTACTCCTGGTAGAATAGAGACCTCTGAAAGACCTCCTTCCAAAGAAATTTTTTTGTAGGCATAAACTAGCTTTTCCCACTGCAAAAGAGCTTTTGTCTTATCAATATTGCCTTTTTGGCCTTTCATGTGCACATTTTTTTCATCTATTACCTCAAACCACTGCGGATGACAAAGCAAGACTTTGTGCGCATTCACAGAGATATTTGATGGTTTTGTGAACATATTTTGTATTTTTATAAGACTATTTTGAATTATTTCTTAAAAGAAAATATTCTATGTAACCTTTATCAGCAATTAACGGTAAAGTTCACATGTTGTTAATGAAAATTGATAGTTTATTTTAATGAGGAGAATAAGAAACGGGTTATTGCTATTGTTGTTTGCACTGATAGTGTTATCTATCATTGGTCTCGCCTTGTCACCGAAGTTTAAAGTAACGAGGACGATGCGAATCAATAACAGTGCGGCCGGGATATACCCATACCTCAATACTATTAATCGTTGGCCGGAGTGGACCATCCTTAACAAAAGCAAAGACGCTACTATTCTTTACAGCTTCAGCGGTCCCGAAAGAGGCATTGGAGGAACCATCACATTTGACGGAGAGAAGTTGGGGAACGGAAAAATTACCATCACCGACAGTGAACGAGATCATTCCCTCAACTTCGAAGTAAAACTCAACGAAGAAAAAGTAACCATTCATGGCATCATCCTGTTGGAACCAAAGGCTTCCGGTACAGATGTAAGCATGACAATGGAAGGAGATGTTGGATTTCATTTAGTGAACCGTTACATCATTTTAATGATGGACCAAATCGTTGGTCCTATACTGGAGGAAAACCTTCAAAACCTCCAAAACCTTAGCGAATAATCCTTTCCCGCTACTTTTTATTTAAGGAACTTTTGCAGCCGTCTTTGCCTTATAACCCCAAGCAAAGGGTTTTGAAATCTACTGAAGGCGTTTTTTTCAATCTGTTTCACCTCTCTTCGCTCTAAATATATTATCTTTGTCGTCCACATTGATTGAACCCCCTACCCGTATGCTTGATAAGCTGGAAGCCATAAAAAGTAGATTTGAAGAAGTATCGGAAGCTCTGGTCTCTCCGGATGTCATGTCTGACATGAAAAAATATACTTCCCTGAACAAAGAATACAAAGAGCTCAATAAAATTGTACAGAAGTATTTGGAATACAAAAATCTGCTGGACAATATCGAAAGTTCCAAAAAAGTATTGGCTACTGAAAAAGATCAGGACTTTCGGGAAATGGCCAAAGAAGAATTAGAGCTGTTGGCTCCTAAGAAAGAACTTATGGAAGAAGAGATCAAGCAATTGCTGAT
>DATHPB010000350.1:0-4042 GCA_035484295.1 Cytophagaceae bacterium | reverse complement strand
GTGACCTGTGCATGTGTCGTATCGCCGTATGAATAAGTATGTGTGATGATCAATACGGCGGAGTCCAGAGTAGGATAGCCTGTATTGGTAGCTGCAATGATGTCTTCCCTTCCATCCTGATCCTTATCGATACCTGCCAATGAAAATTGAAAATAACTAGCAGCGGAAAATTTACCTACGCCTGTTGGATCTGCGTATAAACCTGTCAACATTTGATTACTTACAGAAGTAGGCAATGAATCGATCAACACCGTAGAAAGTTCAGCAGAGAAAGTGTCCACGTAATATGTTCCTATGCTTTGTGTGTTGTTCACCGCAATGGCGCTTTCCTTTGCTGGCTTGCATCCTGTAATCAGAAGAAGAAAAAAAAGCGTACTGTAAACGTGTATAATAAATGACTTTGAATGCATATTGAGTGTTCTTCCCTTAAGCAGGGATTGAATTCGATAATAGTAACGACAAGTTACGACACTATCGTATAAAAAATCGTATTTCGAGGACAAAAATTACTCTTGTTATACGAAAAAAATCTCTGGAAAGAGGTTTTTTTCGTCCCCTTGTCTTTTTCTCTTAAAATAACTGTATTAAGGCTTAATCTTGGCAAAGAAAAGCGCTTTAACATGTTTTTCCTGATTGCTGGCTGCTAATTGATCGAGTCGACCGCTGTATCGTGGAAATAGTTTTTGTTCTCCGATGACGATGCTGTTGGAGTCTGCTGTAGTGGCTTGAAGAGGAAGGACCTTTTTGTCTTGCCATAATAGATAGACATAGACATTTTGCGGAAGATTTCCGATGTAGTATACAGTAGAATTATTTTGCCAAAGTGGTTGATGTTCACGGAGAAAATAAATTTCATTTTTTTCTGAAATTTCTTGTTCCAGCCATAAAAAATTTCTTCCAATGGCAAACATCAGCAGAGCTGATACGATCCAATAGGTGTAAGGCAACTTGAGTGCAATTTCATGAATGGCATAAAGAGCCAATATCGTTAAGAACAATAAAGAGGGACTGGTGTACCAGGGGAGCTTGTGCATTCCGAATGTGAGCAACAGAACGATGGGTAAGAGAATGCAAATGGATATGGTGCAAATCTTATAGAAATTAGTCTGTAGAAAATTAGCGCTTTGTTTTTTATTGTATCGATTGAAAATATAAAAGAGTATTCCTGCATAGAAAAAATAATTCCAGATGTTAAAAATGGAATCTATGCTGTGTACGAAAAACAAAGGGTCGGTTTCTACCGGATGTTTGTCGAAGTTGCTGGATGTAAAGCGATCCCACGTATCATAAATGAGCATGGTTTTCCAGGAGCTGTCGTACTGATGAAAGGAATTGGTAGAAGTATAAGTACTTCCGTACAAACCTAAGATCACAAACCACAATAACACGAGACCGATGAAGATACTTATGCTTTTCCAAAAACAGCTGTCTCGTAGAGTGATCAGGAATCTCTTCGAAACAACGAGGTATAGAATGAAACCGGGTACATAATAAAAACAGGCGGTAGTCTTGACCCAAAAACTAATACCTGCAAACAATCCGGCCCACAGTATGGCTTGGCGATCTTGAAAATCCAAATACCGTAAAAAATAATAAGCGGAGAGCGTGAGCAATGCAATCAGCTCTGCATCCATGTCTGCATTTCTACCGACATGAAATCCAATGATACCTTTCACAGAAATCAAGAGCAGACAAGCGAGAAAGGCTTGTGGATCGGGTAAGTAAAGATTGATCAATCGATATGCGTACAATAAAAACAGCATGACTGCAAGGCCGGAAGAAAGGCGCAGGCCCCATTCGTTAAAACCCAAAAGTTTATATCCTGCAATGATCAGCCAGGCCTTTACTGGAGGTCTGGCTACCCAAGTATCGGGTTCTCCTCCATAATGCAAATTGATGTAATCGTGATTGTGCATCATCTCAAAAGCGTTGGCCGCATAACGGGCCTCGTCGTATTCTTTAACCGGTTGTGAGCCCAAATGCCAAAACTCCAGTATCGCTGCAAGGCTCAATAAAATCAACAAGTAATATTTTTTCTGCATCAAGGGAAGTTTAGGTCAAAACTAAAATAAAAATTTTAAACGGGTTAAAGTGTTTTTGTGAAAAGAGTAAGCAGTATGAAAAGTTCTTTGTATTTATTCAGCGGTAATGTTTCTGCTTTGTCAAATACATCGTGATATGCTTTTTGTTTTCCATTGGTATAAATGAAAAATGCGGGAACTCCTTTTTGAGTAAAATGGTAATGATCGGAATTGGCAGCTTTGCCTCTCTTCACCACAGCGGGAAGCAGGTGATTGCTTTTATTAAGTGAATCAAGTTGAGCAAAGGCTTTAGGGTATTCGCTGCCGTTAACCACCGTAATACTTTCATCACCGGTACCGACAATGTCAACGTTGATTAAAAATTTAATTTGCTTTAAAGGAATTAAAGGATGCTGGGTAAAATAATTAGAACCGATCAATCCGGCTTCTTCTGCACCAAAAGCAATGAACAGTATACTATAGGCAGGCTTGTTGTTGGTATCGTTGTAGTAATGTGCGAGCTCATTAATCAACGAGATACCACTGGCATTGTCATTTGCACCGGGGAAATATGTCTTTTTACCAAGATGTCCCAGATGATCGTAGTGTGCGCTGAATACCAAAAATGAATCGGGATGGACAGAGCCTTTGATCATTCCTACGATGTTTTGAGAACGGTAATTTTTTTTCCACTCGGAAGAAAGATGAAAAGTACACGTACCGGATTGCAAGTTTTTAGCATTCATTACTCCAAGTTTGAAGATGGGAATACTCAATGGTTTTGAGGCGACGGACATCGTCAGTCTGGAGTGGTTGTATTCTATTATACAAGAAGCACTGTATATTTTTTGTACCAGTTCTAACGGGAGCTCGTTAAGTTTTGCATAATATTTCTGATCATATACAACGGCCTTATTTTTGAAGTCAAGCGAAGAACCTTTCTCCCTTGCCTGATAAAAAAAAGCGCTGTCGAGGTAGAGGAGTTGGGCCTTGCCTTTTCCGGAAGAGGAAACAGGATCGATGATGTAGTCTATACCAGGTTGCAGTTTTTTCCCATTGATGGAGAGAGACATTTTTTTGGGAAAGATTTGTGTATCGTAAGTAAAATATTGGACGTACGATTGTTTCACCGGTTCAAGGTCTGCATCTTGAAAAAGATGTTGAATATATGTCGCTGCTTTTTGATCGCCTTCAAATGCCGGGCTTCTTCCATGCATATTTTTAGCTGTCAACTTGGTAATGACAGTTTTTACGCGTTCCATGTCTTGGGCATAAGAACATGTGCTGAATAACACAAAAAGCACGATCAATCTTTTCATGATAGTTTCTTTTTAATGGCAAAAGAAAAGAGAATACCTCCTGTTAAAGAGCCAAGAATATCGGCAAGTCCGTCTGTCAAGTCTTCTGTGCGATTAGAAACGATAGGCTGAAGTAATTCTGTCAAGGCCGCGGTTGAAAACCCTATCAACATAAGCAGCCCCAACAATCGGTAGGCATCATTTATTTTTTTGTGTAAATCCAATTGTAAACAAAAAGCCCAAACGAAGAAAAGTCCGAAGTGTACGACTTTATCTGCGTTTGGGAAATGAAACCATTTCGGTTCCTGGACAGCGGATTTAGGTAGCCAACATAAAGTGAGGATTACCACAAATCCTATGATGCTTTTCGCATACAGTAAAATTTGCTTAAACAAGTCCGATAGACTTTTGGTAAGCCGATGCATCCATCAAATCGTTCAGTTCAGCTGTGTTTTGGATTTTCACTTTCACGATCCATCCTTTGCCATACGCATCACTGTTAACAAGCTCCGGTGTTTTTTCTATCTCGGGATTTATTTCCAATACTTCCCCACTTACCGGCATAAACAAATCACTTACTGTTTTTACCGCATCGATAGTACCGAAAATGTCAGAAGCTTTTACTACCTGTCCTAAGCTGGTGATTTCTACAAACACGATATCGCCTAATTCGTTTTGAGCAAAATCAGTGACACCGATATATCCGTATTCACCTTCTACTTT
>DATHPB010000349.1:0-7585 GCA_035484295.1 Cytophagaceae bacterium | reverse complement strand
GAATTATTTCAAAACAATCACCACAAGTATGCCGCAAGAGCCAACTTTGCTAATAAATGGTATGAGTTTGATCCTACATGGCCTGTCATTAAGCTATTAAGTTGGGTACGTATTATTAAGCTTAACTACAAACCGGATAGTACTCCATTTTAAAAGCTATTACTCTATAAAAAAGCCTCCCGATTTTTCAGGAGGCTTTTTTAGTACTACCTAACCCCGTTAAACAATTGAAATCAACGTCAATTGTTACTGAACTTATGTTTACGAAACAAAATATTACTTTTGCTTCATTAATAGTTTGTCATCTATTATTTCTGCTGTGCTTGGTAGTATTAGGTTCTACTATTTTCACTTTAGAAATTTCGTTCTGGGATCGTTCGATTCAATGGGATGCCCTGCATTACTTAGATATTCGCAATGAAGGCTATTTATTCGATGGTTGTAATGATCCTAGAACAGCTTTTTTTCCATTGTTTCCCTTTATCTGGAAGTTCTTACCTTCGGGCGGTCTAACCATCAGCATTTTTAATTTCACATTATTTAGTATAAGTGTAATCGCTTTAACTAATGTATTTCAGATCAGGAAAAATATAGCGTTTCTATACCTTGCTTTACCCTCTTGCTTTTTCTTCTTGGTCCCTTATACCGAAGCAATCCAATTTGCAGGTCTTACATTACTATTGATCGGGTTAAAAAGGAATCAACTACTTTACATTTTTTTCGGAACATTCATTGCTACTCTAAGCCGTCCTACAGCTACTATCCTTGTACCTGCTGTCTTCATTGTCGCATTCATTTTAATATGGCAACAACAATATACTCTTAAATTCATTTTCATTCGATTACTTTTACCTATGCTTCTAGCTATTGCATTAGGATTAAGTATAGTCAATGGCATTCAGTATTATGATACCGGTGTATGGTGGGCTATGATAAAGGCGCAAACTTGTTGGGATCATGGTATACACGCTTTTAGTTTTCCTATATTATCCTGGTCAGAAGATTATATACATCGTTACGATGGAATGATGATGGATCTCATTCTTGTTATTGCAACTGGTATCATAATATGGTTTATTCAATTGCTCCTTGGCAAAAAATCAAACCGTCATTCACCGATTGATATTCCCTTTTTATTTTCTTCTTTGTACATAGCCGGTGTAGGATTCAGTATCCTCCTTTTTCAAAAAGACACCCATAGCATTAACCGTTACTTGCAGTGTACTCCTTTCTTTTTTGTATTTTTAGCAACGTTATTGGTAGAGATAAAAAGATACAATATCAAATATCTTATCAGTATCTTTCTACTCCTATTGTTTTTTAGTGCGCCATTCGGAGCATTTAATCACATACAAACACTTTTATGGTACCTGTTGTCCATTACAATCATCTTATTGCTGTTGACTACTTTTTATTGGACCATTTCTACTCTTCAAAAAATAAGCTTCGTCATCACTTATTTAGTATTAACTGCTTTTCAAGCCTTTTTACTATTAACCTTTCTAAATGGCAGTTGGGTAGGTTAAACAATAAGTAGCAATCAGCTCCACAAAAAAAGCTTCTGTTCACTATGCAGAAGCCTTTTTACAAAATATTCCTAAACTGTTGTACTTAGTGTTTAACAGAGTCAATATTTGTTTTATTGGTAATGTACAGAGGTCTTTGTCTGATATTTGTACTTATTCTACTGATGTATTCCCCTATAATTCCCACACATATAAGTTGTATCCCACCGATGAACATTACACTTATAATCATGGATGTCCAACCTTGTACATAATCGTTATGAAACAACCTGATGTACAACGCATATAACATGATGGTAAAGGCCACGCCTGAAACAATAAAGCCCATTAAAGAAGCCACTTTCAAGGGCAAATTCGAGAAAGAAGTAATTCCATCTATCGCAAAACGAAACATTTTTTTGTAGGTATATCCGGTTTCTCCTCCATGTCTCTCCTCTCGGTCATACTCAATAAAAGTTTGATTGAAACCTATCCATGAAATTTGTCCTCTCAAGAATTTTTGTTGTTCAGGCATCTGCTTCAATACATCTACCACCTTTCTGTCTACGATTCTGAAATCACCTGTATCCAAAGGAATATCTATAGCCGTAATGCTAGATAAGGTACGGTAAAATAATTTTGCTGTAATCTTCTTTAAGAAACTTTCTCCTTTCCTACTTCTTCTTCTGGCATACACCACTTGATAATTATCATCCATCTTACGATACATCTCCGGGATCAATTCCGGAGGATCCTGAAGATCCGCATCAATGATGACCACTCGATTACCTATCGTGTGATCCAACCCAGCTGTAACTGCTATTTGATGTCCAAAATTGCGACTGAAGTCAATGTATTTTACTCTGGAATCATTCTTTGACAATCCTTCAATCAAAAAGAGTGAACGATCTCTACTTCCATCATTAACAAAAACAAGTTCGTATGAAATCATCATTTTATCCAATACTCCGGTAATACGGGTATAAAGCAATTGAATGTTTTCTTGTTCGTTGTATATAGGAATGACTACAGATAAATCCATATTTATAAGAGATATAATGATAACCGCAATTTATATAAAAAACAGATTTATCTTATTAGAATAACCGGTTATTTAAGAGTTTTTTATACTTCAAAAGCCTTAATTTGTGTTTGCAAATAGAGGTCGTTCAGAAACAATCCATGGTTTCTTTCTTTCCCATTAGCAGTATAAACAATGACTATTTCATCTTTATGCTTGATTTGTTTTACTCTAAAACATTCCAAGCGGTAAGAATGGAATAAGTTTTCAATTACCGTGATCTGATCCATTTGCTCTTCTCCGTAAGTTATCTTATACGTTTTTTCCTGATTCACTGTATCAATGATACGTTGAAACCATGAAAAGCTTAGGAGTATAATCATAGCAATCGAGGTTACCCATACAGTAAGACTAAATTGAGAACAGCCTATAGCCATTCCTATGGCTGCAGAGATCCAGATAGTAGTTGCTGTAGTAATCCCCCTAATGCTGATTTTATCACGGTATATTGCACCTGCACCTAAGAATCCAATACCAGTTACAATATTAGCCGCAATCCTCGCCTTATCTCCTGCGCCTCCAAGTTGTATCGACAATATAGTAAACAAACACGCTCCTACTGTCACCAGAATCACAGTCCTGAAGCCTGCTGCTTTGCTCCTGTATTCACGCTCAGCTCCAATGATTGCACCTACTATCAGTGCTACAATTAGTTTACCTTCTTCCGTATATAAAAACTCTTTGATCTCATGTATATTCATATATGCTTTCTCTTTTGACGATATCAGGTAAATATAATAAAAAGATTTTAACGAAGTTGATAAGGAATCACTCCAGGGACCAGTGGTAAATCAAGTTGTGTAGACCCCGGTGTACTGGTAGACAGATCTATAATGTATAATTTGTTTTGATCCGTTGGTGTCGGATAATAACGGAAAGAAAGTTCAATGGATTTAATAGCCAAGCTTTCATTTCTTACCCTCAATGATACCCCAAAAGCTGAATAAAAATCTGAAGAAGAACGAAGATCTCTTCCAGCCTGTAACCATCCTGCCTCTCCATATACAGCCAGTGCTGCACGACATCCATAGACATTCCAAGGAGTAAAATCTACAATTTCATAATGAACGATCGTAGCTTCCAAGGCCTGCAAACCAGTCCCTGCCAGTCCCGTTAACTTGTTTTCAATGTTTACAATTTCATCCTTATTCCTATTGATACCTGAGATATAAGTGCCATAAAAAGAATTACGGATTTTATGCCGTCCTACTCTGACGACATTCGTTAAAAATGTCATTCTCGCACGGTATACCGCTTGTTCAAATTGATTGACTCTTATGTATGTACCAAAATCATTAATGAATGAAACATAACCTAAACGATCCAGCCTGTATCCCATGCCCAGTGTTACACTGTTGTAGAAACGTCCTTTGAATTCACTGTCTTCGTATCCGAAATTATATTGCATGAAATACCCGTGAGGAATATCTTCTGTTACACCAAAACGATTGATAAAATTATTTTTGTAGTAATTGATCCTTTTAAACGTAATACCTCCCATGAATAAGCGGTAATTGATGTAATTGGTGTTACTATCAAGAGAAACGAAAGGCCGGTCTACCGCATCGTACCTTTTTACTCTCCCTATAAAAATCAAACTCTTACGGTCATGTTTATCTCCGATTACGAACTGACGACCCAACCAGCCGTCCTGATAATTATAGGTATATTGAGCAGGTTTATAAGAAGAATCTAATTGTGGCTCTAATCTGTTTTCTGTAACCAACCCAAGGCTTGTACCAAACGCGTATTTGGTGAATTGATTGATGAAACCTCTGCCTATATCAACCGTCGCTTGCGAACCCAGGTAATAATGCCTGTAGTTCACAGTCACATCCGTAAACGATCCTGAGATGTTTCTCGCATTGTATTTCGCTCTGTAATCATTTGTCGGATCATTTTCCGAAACATATTGTATTCCAAAGTCAACTTCGTGACCAGTACCTAAAATATTTTGATCATACACTTCACCGTACGCATTATCGGTTCCTCCTACCTGCAAATCCCCTCCAATAGAAAACTTATCTTCTGTGATTACCCAAAGATCCACCATCGAAGAGTCCTTAGGATTATTGACGACTAAAATTCTACAATCAAGTATGTAAGGTAGCTGACGTATCAAACGTTCATTATCCGCCACAAGGTAACTAAATATGGATTCTCCCGGTGCCACTAACAAGTTGTTACGAATAATACGCTCCCATGTGTTCACATGTAGCTTGTTGGCTATTTTGGCCAATAATGTGGAAGCCTCCAATGTAGTATCGTCCACCGAACCGTCTAAGACATCCACTTGCTTAATGTGAATCTGAGAAATGGTTTTCCCTTCGTATGGATAGTAAACAACTTGAGCTTCTTTGAATTCATTATGCACTTCAGGAGCTTGGGCAGGACCTTCGTAACTAATAATGGAGTTAAATACCAATTGGGTCCACCAGTGTTTTTGAGCTTTCAGTTTCGCCCTGTCGTAAAAATTATTGGCTTTGGTTTCAGAGCTTATCGAAACTCTGTATTTGATACCTTTAGGAATGAAGACTTGTGTATCAGATTTAATTTTTAAGAGCGTATCTCTATACACCAGCTGATCCCCTTTTTTAAGTTGGATCACATGAGCCATCACCTGACGTGCAGTATCATTTTCTTCTGCGATTAGTCGTTTCTCTCTTATTTCTTTAGATTCAGGATAGGGAAAAATAGGATGAAATTCATCGTATACATTTTCATTCGGGTATGCAAACGTGTTCTCTAAAACAGTACCCGTTTGCCCGAAGGCATAAGTAAACATAATCGTTAATAACAGGATATAAAAGACTATTTGACTTAGTCTCCTCATATGATTGTTTAGTCTACTCTTCCCGTCTTTCTCATTTACGGATATCGTATATGAGTATGTTTTTAATCTCTGCGATAGGTTTTCCTACTAATACATTTTCACGGTCATCGTGCAATATTGATTTATCATTAATGATCAAATACTTCACTCCATTTTCCTGCGCTTGTATAATTTGATCATAAGTGCTTAGATTATTTCTACCATAAGTGGAATATCCTTTTCTCCCTATCATATACAATGTGACATTAGGACTTACATCAGGTATACTCAAGACAAGATCATCTTTTTTAATACCTAGTTCATCTAATCGAGGTTGAATATGTTCCAACGCTTCTAATCTGAGACCATAGTCCCAATGAAACCAATCCCAATAACCGTAAAGTTCTTCTGTATAAACGAAAAACAAAGCATCCACCAATGCATCGTCTTTACTTTTATAACGGATTCTATGCTTTGCTGTGCAATACAAAATACTTGTGACAAGAAACAATACGGCGAAGTATTTTAAAAATGCTGATTGATAAATAACTTGGTATTGCACTTTGAGCAATAGAATAAAAAACACAAAAACAATCACCATGAATGGAATGACATCTATTAAATAATAATCGTGTACATTAAGATTTTGATAGAACAACATCAAAAATGACAAGCATCCTATTGACAGAGAAAACAGGCAAACTAAAATTATTGGGGGTTGTTTGAAGGAATTCGCCAGCAAGAAAAAAAATAGCGTAAAGAACACATACATTCCCACATACGACAGTAAGATATCAACCGATAAGTTATGAATGAATTTACGAGAAAGAGAAGCAAAGTTATAGGCGCCCATGTCCCATATCGGAATAATTTTCATTAAAAATATATCTGTCGTACCGTGAAGGGTATTGTAATACTTTGCATAGCTGACCCAACCAGCCACAAACACCAAAGGAATAACCAAGAGCAACAACTGTTTCCATTTATCTATATACAACTTCCCATTCTTACCAAAAGAGCCAAGGTTGAACAGTTCCAAAAAGTAAAGGATATAGACAAATGAAACAGTATAAAACAACGTCACTCTCAAGAGTGCAGCCAGAGTCACAAAAAACATACTGATCATTAAATATTTGCCAGACGTATTGTGATGGTAAAATTGATAAAAATAATACCACGAAATAAAAATGAAACCAATAGCCGGGACATTGACAAGAAAGCCATTGGCATAAAATACCAATATGGGTGAAGTGAAAACCAGCAGTGTAATGACACCCGCCCAAAACGGAGAATCTAGTAATGTTCTGATCAGTTTATACAAATAGACTAAACCAACAAATGAAACAATGACATTCAATAAACGACACAAGAATTCAGACTTCCCAAATACTGTCCACATACAGGCATTGATATAATAAAACAATGGAAACTCAGCTACTGTCTTTCCATTGTTGCCAGCCTGAAAATTCATAGATGGTTGAAAAAAATTCAAACCGTTATCGTAATATCCTTGTGTGAGTGCAAGACAGTCGGTCTGTCTCCACATGTGAATAGAATAAGGTCCTTTTGAAAAAGCATATTGGTAATTATATAAAAACGACAACGCGGTTAGGCAAATAAGTAATATCGCAATCTCTTTATAGTCCGATTTCATCTTGATCATATATTATTTAAATCCTTCAGTTAATTTCGCATTCAATACCTGAAGATGCATTTTTCCTGATATTTTCTGTTTATATGCATCAGGAATATCTATTCCCAGTGTTGTCAATTGTGTAATCAGATCAAAATCTATAAACAAAAAACGATCCATTAAATTAAAATCAACCTTAAAAGGTATAGCTGTTTTCGTTGTTCCGATCCAAAGCGTACCGTTTAAATCCACTTGTTGAGAACGATCCGTTTGTGCATCAAATTTCAATGCCGGTAAGTCCGCTTTATAAGTGATATCGGGATGAAATTCTTCTTGAAACACATCGTTAAACATGGTCATGGATGCACTGTTATCAGAAGCCTTGAACGTTTGCATATCAACGAAGAAAGTAAACTGATTGGTTTCTTCATTAAACTCTACCGTAAACTTATCGGATTCGTATTCTAAGGGACCATCTGCTATTGTTTCCAATTTTAGAAACACCCTGTTCTCTCCTCTGAAGTCTTGCGCGAGTGTCAGAGTGGAAAAGAATA
>DATHPB010000348.1:0-6162 GCA_035484295.1 Cytophagaceae bacterium | reverse complement strand
TTAAAAATGATTCCGGAATTGGTAGCGGCATTAGTGGATGAGTTGACCAAACCACTGTTACAAACGGTATTGTTATCAATTAATACAGCAGTAGCGGTTGTACTATATACCCTGATACCAGAATCTCCATTTCCATATGTAGTTGAGCCCTGCACTCCACTGCCAGGAAGACCGACAATATTTTTATTAATCGTTAGTCCATTAACTGAAGCTTCCATAGAAATACCGCTTTGCTTGTTGTTAGAAATGGTATTACCGGTGATGAAACTTGCTCCAGTAATGGCTCCTGCAGTATATATTCCGTGTCCATCATTTCCATAAGCTGCAGCACCGTTGCTAAATAAACCACTTGCATTGAGTCCGATAATATTTTGATTGATATTGATAGCAACAGACGCACCTGTTACGGCAATACCTCCGAAGTTACCACCTCCACATGAGCCCAGCACTACATTACTATCCACCGTATTATTATTTCCTTGTATAGCAATGACCGATCCTGATACTTGTGTTCCTGTCACCAATCTTGTTGTTCCATTGGATCCTGAGCCAAAGTAATTACCATTGACCTTATTGCTATTTCCTGTCACCACCACACTGTTGGTTACTCCTGTCATTGAAAAAACATTTCTACCACAAACACCATTATAACCAATCGTGGCAGAGCCTCCTGTAACAGACAAAGCATAAGAAGGTCCAGGTGCAGAGCCGGTAGTAGCCGTTCCTGCAGTAGTCAACCCTAACCAACATCCAAATATTTTAAATCCTGAACCTGTAACGTTCAAAGAAAACTGGGTGATTCCAATACCTTTAATCGTAACATTATTACCTGTAACAGAAAAAAAACTGTACGCCGGTCCTTTAAGGAAAAAAGCAGGTGTACCACAAGCGGCACCTCCATCAATCGTCACACTGCTATTTGACAAAACATAGCTTGCAGGATTATCCGCAGAAGCATCACATACACCCGTTGCCGTAATCTGAATCGTATGAGGTCCGGCACCCGCAGCATTGACTTGACCGATTGCCCAAGGTAAAGAACCTGTATTTAAAGCATTCCAACCTCCAGTAACGGTTGTATTGACGACAAAAGTTGTCGCTGACACTTTCAGCATGGCCAAAGTCAAAGCAATTGATAGTATAATTTTAGTTTTCATATCTGGAGGTTTAAATCATTTGATCGACTAACACTGAAAATTTAGGATATTACTAATTTGAATTTGGATAAGACATTGTTAATACTCTTAAATATCACTTTAGTAACTAGCATTTTCTTAATATTTATTACCAAAAGTAATATTTTAACTATTTATTAATAAAGCATTTACGAACATTAAAATATATGATGTGTAATATTAAGTCTATAATATAACCTTATAAAAAATACAACTTATTAAAAAATAAGCACTTACATATTATACACTTAAAAAGCAATAATAAAGCTGCGTAATAATACTTTTATAATTATCCTGAAAATATAGTCCTATTATTTCAAAAAAAAACCACATCATTAAATCGGTGCGATGATAGCAACAACAACCTCTGTTTAATTATGAGACATTTGAAAGTATAAGATCCGCTAAAAATTACTCCAAACAGTCAACATGTTCAATGTTCTACTTTGGAGAACTGCTATACCAATGAATTTAGAACTATTGGATGGTGTATAAAGAAAAACCCACATCCGAAGAGATGTGGGTCCATGTTTTTTATAAGTTAAAAGATTACTTCAATTTAGCAACCACCGCTTTGAAAGCCTGAGGATCGTTCAAAGCCAAATCAGCAAGTACCTTACGGTTCAACTGTATGCCTGACTTGTTCAATTTCCCGATAAATTGAGAGTAAGACAATCCTTGCTCACGAGATGCAGCGTTGATACGTTGAATCCATAATGCACGGAACTCTCTTTTCTTTTGTTTACGATCTCTGTAAGCATAAACTAGACCTTTTTCTACAGCGTTTTTCGCTACGGTCCAAACATTTTTTCTTCTTCCAAAATAGCCTTTAGCTAATTTTAGAATTTTCCTTCTTCTTTCTCTAGAAGCAACGGAAGGTACTGATCTTGGCATTTCTTACTTGTTTTTGGACGTTGGTGGCATCAGATGCTCTTTATACCAAAACCCGGGTGAAACATAAAACCTCCCAGCGCGTTTCGCGGGAATTAGATTTTAAGCATTGCTCTGACATTGTTCATGTCGGCATCGCTTACCAGGGTAACGTGAGTTAATCCTCTCTTGCGCTTAGTCGCTTTTTTTGTCAGGATGTGGCTCTTAAAAGCGTGTTTACGCTTAATTTTGCCGGTACCTGTCAATTTAAAGCGTTTTTTCGCCCCTGACTTTACTTTAACTTTTGGCATGATTACTTGTATTTATTGATAAACCTTAGGTTACTGACTTAAACGAATGTTGCTGATTACTTCGCCGATTTTCCTTTTGGCGTCAACATCAGAAACATTCTTTTGCCTTCCAATCTTGGCAACTCCTCTACTTTTCCTACTTCTTCCAATGCTTGCGCAAAACGAAGCAATAAGATCTCTCCTCTTTCCTTGTATACAATACTTCTTCCCACAAAATGAACATAGGATTTCACTTTATGTCCTTCTTTCAGGAAACCGATCGCATGTTTTACTTTAAAGTCAAAATCATGCTCGTCTGTATTAGGTCCAAAACGAACTTCCTTTACAACGACCTTGTGGGTCTTGGCTTTCAGCTCTTTTTGTTTTTTCTTTTGTTCGTACTTAAACTTGGAGTAATCGATGATGCGGCAAACAGGCGGTTCTGCATTCGGAGAGATTTCAACCAGATCGAGATTAAGCTTACGAGCCATATCTATAGCGTCCCTCACATTCATGACAGATGCTTCATTATCTTCTGAAATAACCCTTACTTGGGGAGCTTTGATGAACTCATTGATTCTGTGTTCGTCTTTTTTAGTTGCTCTTGGTACAAATTGCTTTAATGCCATTAAGAATCTTTTTCTCCTTGCTTTTTGATAAAATGAGTTGCAAATATCGCAAAAAATCAATCCATTACACAATTATCTCCCTTTTTTTTACTGGGAGGGTTGTAGCGCTTTGTGGATTTCTTCTTTAAACAAACTCACGAACTCAGAAATGGTCATACTACCCTGGTCTCCTTCTCCGTGCTTTCTTATAGAGACCTTATTTTCAGCAACTTCTTTCTCTCCGATGACCAACATATAAGGAATCTTAGCCACTTCCGCATCACGAATTTTCTTACCTATCTTTTCGTCCCTATGATCTACATAACCTCTAATGTCTTCCACCATCAATTGAGCATGAAGATGATCAGCATAGTCCTTAAATTTATCAGAAATAGGCAGGATTACGATTTGTTCAGGCGATAACCATAGAGGGAAGTTACCGGCACAATGTTCGATCAGGATTGCCACAAAACGCTCCAAAGAACCAAACGGTGCACGGTGTATCATAACAGGACGGTGCTTCTGATTGTCAGAACCGATGTATTCCAATTGAAAACGCTCAGGCAACTGATAGTCTACCTGTATTGTTCCCAACTGCCATTGACGTCCTAAAACATCTTTAACCATGAAGTCCAATTTAGGACCGTAGAAAGCGGCTTCTCCCAATTCTGTTACCGTATTGAGTCCTTTCTCCTTTGCCGATTCTATGATGGCTGATTCTGCTTTTTCCCATGCTTCATCCGTTCCGAAGTATTTCGATTTGTTTTCAGGATCACGAAGCGAGATCTGTGCCTTGTAATCTTTAAATCCAAACACATTGAACACGTGTATCACAAGGTCTATCACTTTCAAGAACTCTTCTTTCACCTGATCAGGACGACAGAAAATGTGCGCATCGTCTTGTGTAAATCCTCTTACCCTTGTCAAGCCATGCAATTCACCACTTTGTTCGTACCGATATACGGTACCAAACTCAGCCAAACGCAATGGCAATTCTTTGTATGAACGAGGACGTGTTTTATAGATCTCGCAATGATGAGGACAGTTCATGGGTTTCAACAAAAACTCTTCTCCTTCATTAGGGGTCTTAATCGGTTGAAAAGAATCCGCCCCATACTTTTCATAATGCCCCGAGGTAATGTATAGTTCCTTGTTACCAATATGTGGTGTAACCACCGGTGAATAGCCAGCTTTCAGTTGAGCCCGTTTAAGGAAATTCTCCAAGCGTTCTCTCAACATGGCTCCTTTAGGTAACCATAGTGGTAATCCCATACCTACTTTTTCAGAGAAAGCAAACAACTCGAGTTCTTTACCCAACTTGCGATGATCGCGCTTCTTCGCTTCTTCAAGCATAGTCAGGTAATCGGTCAGTTCTTTCTGCTTTGGAAAAGTAATCGCATAAATACGAGTAAGTTGTTTGTTTTTCTCATCTCCCCTCCAATATGCACCGGCAACATTCATCAGCTTTACCGCTTTGATGAAACCTGTATCCGGTATGTGAGGGCCACGACACAGGTCTACAAAGTTTCCCTGCGTATAAAAGGTAATATTTCCATCTTCCAGTCTTTCGAGCAGATCGAGTTTATAAGGATCTCCTTTTTCGGTGAAATAAGAAATAGCCTCTGATTTGGAAACTGATCGGCGTATATAGGCGTTTTTCAGTTTTGCCAATTCTAGCATCTTTACCTCTATCTTTTCGAATTCGTTTTGAGAAAATTCTTCCCCTCCAAAATCAACGTCATAGTAAAATCCATTTTCAATGGCCGGGCCTATGCCTAGCTTTACTCCCGGATACAAAGCTTCCAAAGCTTCTGCCATCAAGTGAGCAGAAGAATGCCAAAAGGTAGATTTCCCTTCAGGTGCATCCCAGGTCAATAAACGCAACGTGACATCTTTTTCCAAAGGACGCGTAGCATCCCATACTTCACCATCGACCTGCGCAGACAATACATTGCGAGCCAATCCTTCACTGATACTTTTGGCAACATCCAACGATGTAGTGCCTTTTGGATATTCCCTTTGGGAACCATCTGGTAGCGTTACTTTAATCATTTTTGCTGTGAAAAAAACAGGATGCTAAAATAGACTTTAAATAACGGAAAAAAAAATGAAAGATAAGGGCCTGAAATTAGAAGTCAGCAGTCAGTTATGCTGCAGCAATTCACTGCCTGCCCAATAATTTAACAAACACTAAACAGATCACTGCCAATTGGCTAATGGCCATTGCTTTTAAAGTAAAACCCACCCGATATGATTCCTGCCAGGAATGTTGCCTGCTGTATTCCTTCTTTGTTAAAAATAAAAACTTCGCTCTTCTGCAGGTAATCAAAAGCATCCGATACATACACTTCTTCGTTGAACGGATGTATACCTAAGCCATACCAGTTATGCGAACCTGCAGGAATGATTTCAGTGCGTTGCGTGATTGAACTATCTACAGGCAATCTCACTACTCCTTGTTCTAACCAATAAAGTACACTCTTGTCGCCGGAACAAGCAAGACGATCGGCAGAATGATCCAATTGTACCTGGGAAATAATCGTATCTGTAGTAATATTAACTCGAGCAATAAAAGGTGCACGTACACCAAGATCTCCATCGCTCAACAACCATAATGTATTATACTTGTCCAATACCATGGAGTTTACACCTTCGCCTGTTTCAATGGTATCAACCACTTGATCACTCTGCGGATTGACAATGAGTACATATTTACTGTGCGGTGCCGATACATATACTTTGTTATTGGCATAGAGTAAAGCCTCTGTCCAGGTCGGAATAGCAATATGACCCGAAATTTCATTGGTCATCAAATTAAGGATATGGATTTCGTTATCGTATAAATCAGTAATGTACGCTTTCGTAGAAGACAAAGGCACGATATATCGAGGAGATTGGCATCCCGTAATTTTTTTCACGGATTTGAAACTGGCTGTGTCTACCACTTCAACTATTCCACTTCCGTTAACTACAACGTAATAATAAGGGCCTATATTAATCATCGACTGGCAAACGTCTCCCAGGCTTACCTGATTTGCCGCAAAAAATATGTCACTGGTCACAATACCTGTCTGTGCATCTCTGTAACTCACCGAACTGTTCCCAAATTGAAAATTACCTTCATTGGTTACATAGACTCCAGATATGACCTTAGGTACCGGTTCCTGCTTACGTTCCGGAGGCCGGCATTCCGTAAAGCAAGAACCGATAAATAAAACA
>DATHPB010000347.1:0-2043 GCA_035484295.1 Cytophagaceae bacterium | reverse complement strand
TATTTGTCCTTGCATTAAGTACCGCTTCTTATGCTCAAGGCATCATTGGTCCTAAAATAGGAATGAGTTTATCCAGAGCAAAAGATACCAAAGTACCTTCTGGAAGTACAGCCAATACCTATACAACATTATTGACTCCGCAAGCAGGCATCATGTTTAATGCACGCTTAGGAGATGTGATTTCTTTAAGGCCTGAAATTTTGTATTCTCAAAGAGGATTTAAAACTTCTCAAGGAAGCACGAATTATACGGCAAGGTTTTCTTATGTGGAAATTCCTTTTAATGTGGTAGGAGGCATTCCTGCTGGTCCGGGTAAGGTAGAGATTTTTGCTGGTGCAGCAGCTGGTTATTTATTCGGAGGAAAAGTAACCGGAGGTACAACTGATTACACCATCAAAGGAGCAGATCAGCCTCAGCCTCAGCAAGCAAATGATAAAAGTGCTTATTACAACTACCTCAATATTTCCTTAAACTTTGGTTTAGGTTATAATTACAAAGGATTAGTGTTTCAGGCTGGTTATAATTTAGGATTGTCTAATATTAACCCTCATTTTGAAAACAGAGACAGTCAAGCTGAAAAAGACAGAAGCAACGATGTAACGAAATTATCGGGTTTTACTTTTGGATTGGCTTATTTGTTTGGAGGCAAGGAAGACTAAGCTCTAAATTCCCAAAGGAGAACTTGATTACAAATACAAAACCCCATACCTGTTACAGGCATGGGGTTTTGTATTTTATAGAATTGGCACTAATGAAATGTAGGGGCAAAGTGATTCGTTTACTATTGACTAATCATATACACCAAATCAATTCTTCCCAACGCGTCTATATCAAATCGGACGGTCCTTACATTTTTAACTAAAAAACGGTTTTCACAATTTTTACCGGGATCTACCTGATAGATGAAAGTCTTCTTCCCTCGGGAAAAAAAGAGTGTTTTATCAGGTTGTCCAATATACTTGGTCAATTGATCGTCTTTCTTATTGATGAAAACATCCTTATGTTGAAGTAAGGTATTGACAAGATTGGCTCTCGTCATCTGACAAGCATTTGTATCCGCCTTCCAGCTTTCATGGTCGAAACCTTCCACTTTTACAGGAGAGGAGCATGAACATAAATAGACTAAAGTTAAAGCAATAGGAATCAGTATCTTTAGATGAACTTCTGTAATTTTTCCACAACTACTCATTATAAATGCTTATTTTCTTAATTTCGGAGTACCCAAAGGTAATCATTTGGGAATGTAAAGAAAATTTGAAGTATGAGTTCTTCTGACGCGACAGAAAACAACGATAATATTCACGATATCGTCCCCGTATCGGGATTGTATGAAAACTGGTTTTTGGATTATGCCTCTTATGTAATCCTGGAAAGGGCAGTACCCAATATAGATGATGGATTGAAACCTGTACAACGTCGTATCCTTCATGCGATGAAGGAAATGGACGATGGGCGTTTTAATAAAGTGGCCAATGTGATCGGTTCTACCATGCAGTATCACCCTCATGGAGATGCTTCCATAGGGGATGCCATTGTTACTATTGGTCAGAAAGAGCTGCTTCTGGACATGCAGGGAAATTGGGGGGATGTTCGTACAGGAGATGGAGCTGCTGCACCTCGATACATAGAAGCTCGTTTGTCAAAATTTGCTTTAGATGTTGTTTTCAATGGAGAAACGACAGAATGGCAAGCGTCTTACGACGGTAGAAAAAAGGAACCGGTTACTTTTCCGGTAAAATTTCCTTTGCTGCTGGCACAAGGAGTAGAAGGTATTGCTGTAGGCTTATCCACAAAAATTCTTCCTCACAATTTTTGTGAACTTATTGAAGCTTCTATTGCTCATCTTAAAAATAAGAAGTTTCAGCTTTATCCTGATTTCATTACAGGTGGTTCTATTGATGCTTCCCTTTACAATGAAGGACAAAAAGGAGGTAAAATAAGGGCTCGAGCAAAGATAGAAGAGCAAGATAATAAAACATTACTGATCAAAGAAATACCTTTTGGTACAACAACCAATAGCATCATTGATTCCATTATCAAAGC
>DATHPB010000346.1:0-3401 GCA_035484295.1 Cytophagaceae bacterium | reverse complement strand
CGTTTGATCATCGTATGAAAGTCTACGATACACCGACCACAAATTTTTGGTACGATGATCTTCCGCTACAGCCAAAAGTAACTTATCGTATTCCTGTTCGAAGGCTTTTAAGGTTAACGTCTTGCTTCCCGTAACCACATCTACTGCGCCTTTCTTCCAATATATTTTCTCATACATTTCTTCCGTCGTGATGTAATCATCGTCTCCAAGAATTTGTCTGTCGTTAGGATGTACCAAGTTGATCATATCGGTAGAAGCCAATTCTATCATACGGTATTGAACGGATTGAAAACCACTAGCGGGAGTCAAAGCAGCCCTGAATTTCAAGAACTGTTCTTGCTCGAGTCCCACGGAAATGATGTCAAATGATTCGATCATTTGGCCAAAACACCAGTTGATACGTTCTATCCGTTGTTTAAAAAAAGCAGCAGTAACTTGTTCTTTTTCTTGCAGCAAATTCAGTTCATGCAAGATCAATTTAAAATACAATTCTGTGATTTGATGGTAAACAATAAATATCATTTCGTCCGGAAAATCGGTACGGGGTTTCTGAAGGGAAAGTAATGTATCTAACCGAATGTAATCCCAATAATTGACATACTTGGCATACAGCAAGCCCGTCAGATGAGTATTTAAATCCTGTCCGTCAGATTCATATCTTTGATGAAGAGAAGCCAGTATGTCGTTGGTTTTATTTTCGGGATCGGGAGGCACCATATTCTGTAAATTTTCGTATCTATACCCTGAGGAACACTCTTTGGATGTTAAATTTAATAATATCACCTAGATATACAAGGTATGAAACAACAACAATTTGATAGCCCTGATTATTATGCCATAGATGATCTTCTTACCGAAGAACACAAACTGATCAGGCAAAGCGTCAGAGAGTTTGTCAACAAATCCATACGACCGATCATCGAAAAATGTGCGCAAGAAAATCATTTCCCTACCGAGATGATCAAGGCCTTCGGAAGCCTGGGAGTATTCGGTCCCACAGTTCCTGAAACCTATGGTGGCGGAGGATTAGATTATATTGCTTATGGCATCATGATGCAAGAAATCGAACGTGGAGATTCAGGTATGCGCTCTCTGGCATCTGTACAAGGATCGTTGGTAATGCATCCCATCTACCAATACGGATCAGAAGAACAAAAGAAAAAATATTTACCTAAGTTAGCTTCAGGAGAACTATTGGGATGTTTCGGTTTAACAGAACCCGATCATGGCTCTAACCCCAATGGTATGGCTACCCGCATTGTTGATCAGGGCAACCATTACCTGTTGAACGGAAGTAAATTATGGATCACAAACTCTCCTCTGGCAGACATTGCCGTGGTATGGGCGAAGAACGAAACAGGAAGAATCAAAGGGATGATTGTAGAAAGAGGAATGGAAGGTTTCTCTACTCCTGAAATACATAACAAATGGTCTTTGCGTGCCAGCATTACAGGTGAATTGGTATTTGACAATGTAAAAATCCCCAAAGCTAACCTGCTTCCCAATGCCGATGGATTAAGCGGTCCATTAGGTTGTTTAGATTCCGCTCGCTACGGTATTTCATGGGGTGCTTTGGGTGCCGCCATTGATTGCTACGAAACAGCCAAACGGTATTCCTTGGAACGAATTCAATTTGAAAAACCGATCGCTTCTTTTCAATTGGTTCAAAAAAAATTAGCTGAGATGCTTACTGATATTACCAAAGGACAACTGATGGCATGGCGACTGGGCATGTTGAAAAACCAAGGCAAGGCAACTTCAGGTATGATTTCCATGGCGAAACGAAACAATGTGGAATTGGCCTTAAACGTAGCCCGTACATCCCGCCAAATCTTAGGTGCCATGGGTATCACAGGCGAATATCCCATCATGCGTCATATGATGAACCTGGAATCTGTAGTGACCTATGAAGGAACACACGATATCCATTTACTCATTACAGGAAATGAGATCACAGGCATCCAAGCTTTCAAATAAAAAAGAGGAGTTCAACACTCCTCTTTTTTATTTTTCTTTGGGAATCACATACAATTGACCGAAAACCATTTTGATCAAACCCAGTATCAAAGCCAGAGCTATCGTGATCAGTTTTACATCATAAGAGGAAATCAGCAGCAACAGTACAATACCCATTATAATAGAAAACTGTTGAATAAAAAGTCTAACAACAGGTGTGAATATTGTAATGGCAAATTTGAATTCTTCGTTTGCAAAAAAATGTTGTTTTTGCTTTCTATACTCCATCACTTGTTGAATCACAATCGCTACAATACCCAATGAAAAATTAGTATCTCCCAACAAGACGTCATAAGGTGACGGAAGCATCATGAACTGACTTAACAACTGATGTGCGGTAAGGGCCTCTCTCCATGAAAGAAAAGAGACGATTAAAACTAACGTCATACTACCGATCAAATGGAGTATCCACCGGGAACCAACAAAAGATGGATATAGTTGAGTCTTGCTTTTCCATAGTTTAAATACTATAAAAACAGACATGACAACAGTTTCCAGGACGTAGTATAAAATCACCAGCAAAGGTCCCCAACCCCAAAAACATACAAATGCCAAAAGGAAAATGACATCGAATACATTTTGCAAGAATTCAACGCTCATTCCTAACGGACCGTACCGTTGTTTATCAAAAATAGGAAGCCACAGGAAAGAAATTCTGGAGAACAATGAAATCATTTTTACTTTTCCAGAATCAACGCAGCAGCACCTAGTAAACCCGCATCGTTGCTCAAGGTCGCCTGTTTAATTTCCATCTCATCTGTATAATACGCCGGCAAATGCTTTTTCAATACCTGCAACATGTCAGGTTTGATTAATTCTATGGCAGGAGAGATCCCCCCTCCAATTAATATTTTATTTAAGTCCAGTGTGCGTATAACAGCTACCATTGTTTCACCCAGTAAACGTCCTGCATGCTTGTATACTTCCAATGCAATGGCGTCTCCTTTTTCTGCTTCTTCCTGAATTGACTTGGGATCCAAATCTTCTACTGTATGTAAAGACGATTTGTAAGAACTATCTTTCGACAACAATTCTTTTGCATAGGCAACCAAATTTTTCAATCCTACTTGTTCTTCCAAAGTCTTACCAGTATGCGTAAGGATATGTCCGATCTCCGTACCATTTCCCCTCACTCCAATAAATAATTTGCCTTTCATTACTACTCCACTGCCAACACCTGTGCCTAGAGTAACTAAAATGTAATTGTCAAAACCTTTATGTCCGCCGAAATAATATTCTCCTAATGCAGCACATTTGGCATCGTTTTCAATTTTAAATACGATGCCGGGAAATCTCGAATTAAGCAAGGGAACAATCGCCTCATCCTTTACAGATGGAATATTAGGAAGCAGTATTACTTTCTTTCTGTCATTGGATAATAGACC
>DATHPB010000345.1:0-3608 GCA_035484295.1 Cytophagaceae bacterium | reverse complement strand
GCACCACATTGTGCGTGGTATCATACAACGTAGACACAAACTTACTTCTGCCGTCATCACTAGTAATGAACGAACGTGTCTTGTTATCTTTAATGACTAATTTTTCAATGCGTGGACGCAAAGTCAATATCTTCTCCAGCTCTGCTTCCGAAAGGTTTTCGCCGACCATTTTCTTGCGGTAACGGCTCAGGTACTCCTCTACTCCATCAATCACCCCCAAGAAAGATGTTTCGGCAGTGTTAGGGATATAAGAGAAAACGGTATTTTCTAAATCATAATCGATTGCATCCAGAATCTGCGGACACAACAATCTGCCTAATTGTTTTCGCTCGGAATAGATGGCAGGATCGGAACCTCTGGAGAAATAAATACGCTCAAAGCTGCAAGATTTTTTTTCCAGTTGATCGATGAATTGCTTTTCTTCAAAAGAACCGTCACGTTCAATGATCAAGGCATGTCCAGGTTTTACTTCTTTGATAGCATCAAACTCTACTTCAAACGCAATTTTGATTGCCGTACGTTCAGAAGCCACCACCACTACTTCTTCATCCGCATAATAATAAGCAGGTCTGATACCTGCCGGATCACGCGCTACAAAAGCTGTGCCGTGCCCTGCAACACCAGCCATGGCATAACCGCCATCAAAGTCCTTGCATGAGCGCATCAATACACGCTGCATGTCCATCTCATTTTCAATGATGGAAGAAATCTGACTGTTACTGTATTTATCTTTGTACTGATGGAAAATATGCTGTGCCTCCTCGTCCATGAAGTGCCCAATTTTTTCCAGTACAGTAACTGTATCTACTTTTTCTTTTGGATGCTGGCCCAATTCAATAAGTTTATTAAACAACTCATCCACGTTGGTCATGTTGAAGTTACCAGCCACCACCAGGTTTCTACTTCTCCAGTTGTTTTGCCTTAGGAAAGGATGACAGTTTTCAATTTCATTGGCACCATGCGTACCGTAGCGCAAATGTCCCAATAACACTTCTCCTGTGAATGCCACATTTTCAAGGAGCCATTGAGAATCGAGGGTTTTGTCTTTATTGTCGCGAAGGGCTTTTCTGTATTTTTTGCTGACCTTTTCAAAAATTTCAGCTACCGGCTGAGGGTCTACCGATCGGTATCGGCTGATGTATCGTGTACCTTGTGGCACATCTAGTTTTATGACTGCAATTCCTGCTCCGTCCTGTCCCCTGTTGACCTGCTTATCCATCAGGGTATAGAGCTTATTCAATGCGAAATATCCGTTGCCGTATTTCTCTACGTAATACGAAAAAGGTTTTCGCAAACGGATCATGGCAATACCGCATTCATGTTTTATAGGATCGCTCATATAAATAAGTGTGTGACTATGACTTCATGAGATACCTAATTACGTTCAATATCCACTCCGGTTTAAGGAAGAAGACCAGTAACGGAACTATGTATAAAGTTAACAAAATTAAGGATAATCTATCTGGAGATGTAAGTTTAATCGCGTTTTCTTTTCGCTTAAAAAATGCAAAGAATGGAATTCTTAAATAGTAATACAAGGACACCAAAGTGTTGATAACTCCCCATAAAACAATCACTACATAAAACCAAACTCCGGTCTGTTGATAAGCTTCCCAAACACCTGTTAAAACGAAAAATTTAGCATAAAATCCTGCCGTCGGTGGTAACCCTGTCAAGGAAACCATCAATATGAACACCATGATTCCCAACCAAGGAAAAGCTATCCCTATTCCCTTGAAATCTTTTATTTGGGATGAACCTGCACAATATTCCAATTGATCTAATGTAAAGAAAAGAGCATTTGTCATCACTACATATACCACTAAATAAAAAACAAAAATGGAAGGATCTTTTCCTGGAATTAAAAAAGGCAACAAGATAAATCCTGCATGAGCAACCGAAGAATAGGCCATCATCCGTTGTGCATCGCGCTGTAATAAAGCCGGGAAATTTCCTGCGGCCAAGGTCAAGCCAAACAACACCGCACAAATTTCCCACCCTGGATTACCCGGTGTGTTGTACGGAAAGATCTTCCAGAAAAACCAAATCACTGCCACTTTAGGAATGGCTGAAATAAAGCCGGCCAATGGTGCGGGCAAACCTTCGTACACATCAGGCACCCAGAAATGAAAAGGGAAAACAGAAAGCTTAAACCAAAGTCCTGCGAAGAACAACAGCACTGCAGGCAAGATCATCACATCGGCATGGTGATCCAATAAATAGGCTTGCCAATCGTGCAACGTCAGCGAACCACTCAGTCCATATAACAAAGAAGCGCCATACCACATCAAAGCACTGGAGAATGCACCAAAAATGAAATATTTCAAGGCCGACTCCGTATTGCTTCGTGCCTCTGCACTCAAGCACAAGAGGTAGGACATCAAAGACAACAATTCTAACCCAATGATGAAAGCCATGATATGATCTGACATCACGATGATGCTTAACGCAAACAGCATCGTCAATACCATGGCATGGAAAAGCGGTTTATGATTGGTAGATTTTAAACTATACGATTTGGATGCATTGGCAATGAATAAAAAAGTACCCAATGCACCGATGTACTTAAAAAGAAAAGCCGGTCCGTTCAATATCAAATGCCTGTTCCATAAATAGACAAGAGTACCTTCTTCTCTGGTGATGAAATCGCCTGTCGTTGCAATAACATAGAGGACAATGATGACTATGGATAACCAGGTCAGGTAAATTGTCCGAAGTGGTTGGAGCAAATCAATCACGAGAAACATCACTATTCCAGCGATTAATATCAACTCCGGTCCAAACCAGCGAAGTGTATCTGTGATATGTGGTCCTATGAAATTCACGCTTACTTCATCAATTCGGTTAAAGCATTTATTGTCATTCCTGTTTTGTCCATCAACAAACCAGGCAGGATCCCGAATAGGATGATCAATAGCACCAGTAAGAATTGTACAGAAAACTCGCGCGCCGTTATATCATGCAAGAGTTGTGACCTTGTCCAGGAACTTTTATACGAATACTTACCCATGAACATGCGTTGTATTGTCCATACATAATAGCCACCCGTAATCAATATGCCAATGACAGCAAGTACCACAAACGATACGGAGAACTGTCCACTCATGGCAGCATGATAGGCACCGAGCAAAGAAAAGAGTTCTGCGATGAATCCTGAAAATCCAGGTAGGCCTAAAGAAGCAAAGAAAGCAACCGCCACGAATATGGCATACTTGGGCATGACATTCGCGAGGCCTCTGTAATTTGCAATCGCCCGATCGTGCGTGCGATCGTACAATACGCCAGCAAGAATAAAGAGTAAAGAAGAAATCAGTCCGTGACTGAACATTTGGTATACTGCACCGTGTATGCCTTCTACCGTATGCGAGGCAATCCCTAATGTTACAAAGCCCATGTGTGATATGGACGAATAAGCAATCAGTTTTTTAAGGTCAGACATCGCTAAAGCATTCATGGCCGCATAAGCAATGGTGAAGGCTCCTAAGAAAGCGAGATAGCCTGAGAAGTGCGTCATCTCTATCGGAAACAAAGGTAATGCCAAACGCAACAAACCATAACCTCCTATCTTCAATAGAATCCCTGCCAATACCACCGACACCGGTGTAGGT
>DATHPB010000344.1:0-2382 GCA_035484295.1 Cytophagaceae bacterium | reverse complement strand
TATAGGGAATCAACGCGAACTAAAGAAAGCCAATGAAGCGTATTGGTCAAGTAAAATAACATTGGCGGACTTGCAGAAAGCCGCTGCGGACTTGAGGAACCATAACTGGAACTTGCAAAAGAATGCCGGAGTAAACTTGGTTCCATCCAATGATTTTTCTTTTTACGATCAGGTATTGGACATGTCTCTTATGGTCGGCGCTATTCCGGAGCGTTATCACGACATCATTATTGATAAATCAAATACAGAACTGGACTTGTATTTCGCTATGGCGCGTGGCTATCAGAAAAAGGGGCTGGATGTCATTGCGATGGAAATGACCAAATGGTTTGATACCAATTACCATTACATTGTTCCGGAATTTTATAAAGAACAAACCTTCAAATTGTTTTCTACAAAAGCGATTCAGGAATTTTCAGAAGCCAAACGTCAGGGCATCGTCACTAAGCCCGTTATCATCGGTCCGGTGTCTTATTTGCTGCTGGGTAAAGAAAAAGAAAAGGGATTTCACCGCATTGAGTTGCTCTCTAATTTATTGCCTGTATATACTCAGATCTTAGAAAACCTGGAAGATCAGGGAGCAGAATGGATACAAATGGATGAGCCGTACTTGTCGATGGATCTTACGGATCAGGAAAGAGAGGCATATTCAGCAGCATACGTAACGTTGAGAAATAAATTTCCTCGTTTGAAATTTATCCTTACCACGTATTTCGATTGTACGGGAGACAATTTGAGTCTTGCCATTGATCTCCCGGTGGATGTGTTGCACCTGGACCTGGTGCGTTGTCCTGCACAATTGGATGATATTTTGGAGACTCCTTTTGTTCAATCTTCTAAATGTCTTTCACTTGGTGTCATCGACGGAAGAAACATTTGGAAGAACGATTATAAAAAATCATTGGGTTTTATTCAAAAAGCCATTGATGTTATAGGTGCTGAACGTGTGCTTCTCGCCCCTTCTTGCTCTTTATTACATACTCCTTGTGATTTGGAATTAGAGAAAGAAGAAAAAGTACTGACACCTGAAATTAAAAACTGGATGGCTTTTGCCAAACAGAAAATAAACGAACTGATTGACTTAAGAAAAATAGCGGAGGGAAATGCTCCGCCGGAAATACTGAAATTAAACCAGGTCGCCATTGAGAGTCGTAAGGTTTCTTCTCTCATTCATAAAACGCATATAAAAGAACGTGTGAAGAATCTTACAACAGCTGATGATAGACGCAAAAGTACTTTTACTGAAAGACAAAAGAAACAGCAAAAGGCTTTGGCTTTGCCTTTGTTCCCGACTACAACTATCGGCTCCTTTCCTCAGACAGACGAGGTAAGGGCGTTGAGAGCCAAGTTTAAGAAAGGTGAGCTGACAAAATTTGATTACGAAGAAAAGATAAAGGTAGAAATCGACAAATCCATTCTGTGGCAGGAAGAACTCGGGATTGATGTATTGGTACATGGAGAATTTGAGCGCAACGACATGGTGGAATACTTTGGCGAACAATTGGTCGGCTATGTTTTTTCTCAAAACGGCTGGGTGCAGAGTTATGGCAGTCGTTGTGTGAAACCGCCTGTTATTTTCGGAGACATCGAACGTCCGGTTCCAATGACAGTCGGTTGGTCGGCCTACGCACAATCAAAAACCAATAAGTTAATGAAAGGAATGTTGACCGGTCCTGTTACCATTTTACAATGGTCTTTTGTAAGGGACGATCAACCTAGAGAAACGACAGCAATGCAATTGGCATTGGCTATTCGCGATGAAGTTGCTGACCTGGAAAAAGCGGGTATCAAAGTTATACAGATCGACGAGCCTGCTATCCGTGAGGGATTGCCGATTCGCAAGGCAGACTGGGAGGCATACCTGCAATGGGCAGTGAAAGCGTTCCGCATCAGTGCATCGGTTGTGAAAGATGAAACGCAAATTCATACACACATGTGTTACTCTGAATTCAACGACATCATCAGCAACATAGCAGACATGGATGCAGATGTGATCACGATTGAAACGTCTCGTTCGCAAATGGAATTGCTCGATGCCTTTGCAAGTTTTAATTACCCGAATGAAATTGGTCCGGGAGTTTACGATATACATTCTCCAAGAGTACCCTCAACAGATGAGATTTTATTTTTGTTGAATAAAGCATTGAATGTGATTCCTAAACAGAATCTTTGGGTAAATCCTGATTGCGGCCTCAAGACCCGTAAATGGCCAGAGACAGAAGCTGCATTGAAAAACATGGTCGGTGCCGTGAGGCAATTGCGCGGTGAATTGGTAACGGCTGAATAGGTTCTTGATGAGCAGTAAACGGTAAGCAGGATATGTGTATTGCTTACCGTTTGCTGCTTGTATTTTTATCAAAAGGAGTATTTAGGGTCTTCTTC
>DATHPB010000343.1:0-3811 GCA_035484295.1 Cytophagaceae bacterium | reverse complement strand
GTCCTCCAGGATATCCAGTGTGACGAACATAGACTTTGTCGTTCCACTTGTTTCCTGTAAGAGCGATCTTCTCCGCATTTATGATCACTACATAGTCTCCACAATCCATATTTGGAGTGAAGCTTGCTTTGTTTTTACCTCTTAGTATTTTAGCTGCTTCACTGGCGAAACGTCCTAGCGTTTGACCTTCAGCGTCAAGCAAAATCCAGCCTTTTTGAGCCTCCTGTTTGTTGACAAATACTGTTTTATAACTTAAACTGTCCATTGTTAATCACTGCTTTTAAAATGCATACCTCTCCTAAAAAAGGGACACAAAGATAACTTGAATTTTTATAATTCCAAAATTGAGTTTGAAATATTTGAAAATCAGGAGTACTCTTCTAATTTTTTTACTAACACCTTGAAATCCTTAGGGTATTCTGCGACAACTTCCTGCTGATCGCCCTTTATACCAGTGTAGGTTAAACTGTAAGAATGTAAGGCAACTCGCTTAATAAGAGGCTGTTCTTCGGTGTCTTTTTTTAAATTGAACTTTCTTTTAAGCTCAGAAAGATAAATATCTTTGCCTCCGTATTGTAGATCTGCTACAATGGGCGCTTTGGCACAACTTAAATGAATCCTGATTTGATGCATACGTCCGGTAATTGGCATACATTCCACCAACGTATGGTTTTTATAGGCTTGTTTTGTAAAAAAGATGGTTTCAGCCTGTTTGCCTTCGGCACGATCAATTTTTACTGTTCCATTGGTCAAAGCTAGAATGGGAAGGTTGACGACTATCCCGTCCAGGTCTTGTATGCCGTCTACTACAGCATGGTATCGTTTAGCCACTTCACGGTGCTCAAACTGCATAGACATGTGTCTGTAGGCCTCAGGATGCTTGGCAATGGCTAGAATGCCAGAAGTTTCTTTATCTAACCTGTGACATAATTGCGCATCTTCCCAATATTCTTTTGCGAGTACATTGATGTTGAGCCCTGGTTTCGCTCGGTCTTCCAAAGAGGCTAAAAAAGGAGGTTTATTAATAAAAATGTAATCTTCGTCTTCTTGTATAATCCAATCCTTAAATTCAGCCTTTTTCATTGATTACTTTTCCTTTTCTAAGTGTAAAGCCAAACTCAGTACCTATGTTTAACTTGCTTTCTACTCTGATTTTTGTTTCGTGAGCTTCTAATATGTGTTTGACAATCGCCAAACCTAACCCAGTTCCTCCCTGATCTTTCGATCGGCTTTTTTCTATTCGGTAGAAACGTTCAAAAATACGGGATAAATGCTTCTCTTCAATGCCTGGACCATTATCTTTTACAGAAACCTCGACATCTTCACTATCTATATGAAAGCTAACGACTACTGTGCCATTTTCCCTACCGTATTTAATGGCATTTACAATTAGATTGGTCATGACTTGACCGATTCTTAATTTATCTGCAAAGATATAACAGGATTTAGGTGAAAATTTTTCAAAACGTAGTTTGGTACCTCGGTCAGTAGCTCTGCCTTCCAGCTGTTCAAAAATATCTTGAGTAAGTTTATGCAAGTCAAAATTGGTGAAATGCATTTTTATCTCTCCAATTTCTAATTGTGAAATAGTAATTAAATCTTGTACCAATACATTGAGCCCATCTAAAGCATGGGCGGCTTTTTGAAGAAAGCGATCCCTGACATGGAGATCATCGATAGCTCCGTCAATTAAAGTATGTACAAAGCCTTGTGCAGAAAAAATAGGCGTTTTTAATTCATGAGAAACATCTGCTAAGAACTCCCTACGAAAAATCTCAAGTTTTTGTAGTTCAGTAATTTCAGTGTGTTTTTGTCTGGCAAAATCGGATATCTCCAATTTTATTTCATCCAGGGGGTTAGAACTGTATTTATAATCTTTGGTAGCAACGTGTGAATAATCTTTCTTTTTAATTCGATCAAGAAGAAGAGAAATTTTGTCTAGCTCTTTAAAAATGAGAAAATATAGTACAAAATAAAAAAAAGCAAAACAACCCGAAAACAGAAGCAAGGAAATCCAAAAGATTTGTCCTTGATCCTGCTCTTTATAATAGATTAATAATGCAAAGCCAAGTCCTGAGGCTATAAAAGCCAAGAGTATGGATAAACGCCTTGCCGTAGTAAGCATCTTTATTCTTTTGTTGAATACTTGTAACCAATTCCTTTAATGGTTGCAATATAATCATCTCCTAGTTTTTCTCTTACTTTTCTGATGTGTACATCTACAGTTCGAGGAATTACATACACGTCTCTTCCCCAAACATGATTTAATAAATCTTCTCGACTGAACACGTGATTAGGTCTGTTCGCCAAAAAGTAAAGCAGTTCAAATTCTTTTTTAGGAAGAATGATTTTTGTTGCACCTTGGGTGACAGTATAACTACTGCGATCAATGATGAGATCATCAATTGTAATGATGTCTTTTTCGATTCCTAGCGTTTCTCGTTTGAAGAAAGCATGGACACGACTCATGAGCGCTCTAGGTTTTATGGGTTTGGAAATGTAGTCATTCCCTCCTGCTTCAAATGCAGCAATTTCAGAAAATTCTTCAGAACGTGCGGTAAGAAAAATAATGTACGTATCTTTTAATTTGGCAAGCTGTCTTATCCTTCTGCATGCTTCAACACCATCCAACTCTGGCATCATAATATCCATAAGGATAAGCTGAGGAACAAAATCTTTAGCGATTTCTATGGCTTGTTTTCCATTGTGTGCAACTTTAACATCGTAACCATCTTTTTCAAGGTTGTAGGTGAGTAGTTCAACGATGTCTTCTTCATCATCAACAACAAGTATTCGGTTAGATTGTTTCATCGCGGTACGTTTTAAGTGATCATCACTCGGTTAAAAGTTCTTTTAATTTTTGGTCTAAAGCATCTCCACGCAAATTTGTTGCGACTATGATGCCCTTTTTGTTCAATAGAAAAGTTGCAGGAATTCCTTTTACGTTATATAGTGCAGCACCTTCAGATTTCCATCCCTTTAAATCAGAAACGTGAGTTGGCCAAACCAATCCATCTTTGGCAATTGCCGCTTTCCATTTGTCTTTATTCTCATCTAATGATACGCTATATACGGTAAAGCCTTTGTCTTTATAAGTATTATAAGCTCTTACCACATTTGGATTTTCTTGACGACAGGGGCCACACCAAGAAGCCCAGAAATCTAGCAATACCACTTTTCCTCGTAATGATTTCAAGCTGACAGGCTTGCCCTCAAGTCCTGCTAATGAAAGTATAGGAGCTTCTTCCCCAACAATGGGTGAGCCTTTGGGGGCATTAGCCAATGCTTTTTGTGCGTAAATAGACTTCGGATATTCTTTTGCATAACGAATGGACAATTCTCTTACAAAATCTTGATCATACGGTGCGAATAAATCTATAACGGTCAAATATAAGACTTGTCTGTTGTCAGTACCAATTGGGAACTTCGTCAACAAGGTTTCTACTCCTTGTTTCCAACTGTTAATATCTGCATTTAAGAAACGTTGAAAGTAAATAGTGATTTTGGAAGAAAGCATGTCTCCATTGCATAATTCAGAATCGTTATATTCATTAGCTCCAAAGAAGGAGTTGACCTTAGCTGTATCCATATTGGTGAACATCGATATTACCTTGGTAATGAATAAACCAGGATGTTGAGCAACAAGTGTTTTAGTATTTAAGTTGTAGTTTGTCGAGATAGAATCAAATTGGAGTTGTAGTTTATTTATTTCACGTTGAAAGTCTGATTCAGAAAGCTGTTTAGCCTTCAATTGTTCAGCTTGCTTTTGATAAAAAGTTGAAATGTTATTTTGATTTTCGTTGAGTTGCTG
>DATHPB010000342.1:0-4962 GCA_035484295.1 Cytophagaceae bacterium | reverse complement strand
GAGGAGTTTGAATACCATGCAAAATTCCCAAATAAAGTAGCAGGACGTTTTGCACACGTAGCAGATTATAAAAAAGAACTAAACGCTGTAGCCCTCTGATGAAAATAACCATAGACGGAGTAGAGGCAGAAGTAGCCCCAGGAACCACGATACTCAATGCAGCTCGCCAGATTGGCGGAGAGCTTGTTCCTCCTGCCATGTGCTATTATTCCAAACTGAAAGGAAGCGGTGGCAAATGCCGTACCTGTTTGGTAAAAGTAAGCAAGGGTTCTGAAAAAGATCCTCGTCCAATGCCTAAGCTTGTAGCTTCTTGCCAGACACCATGTCAGGACGGGATGGAAATACAAAGCGTGAGTTCACCGGAAGTGGTGGAAGCACGCAAAGGTGTAGTAGAATTTCTATTGATCAACCATCCATTGGATTGCCCGGTATGTGACCAGGCAGGTGAATGCCACTTACAGGATTTATCTTACGAACACGGCAAAGCACGTTCCCGTTACGAGGAAGAACGTCGTACCTTTGACATGATCGACATTGGAGATAAAATCAAGTTGCACATGAACCGTTGCATCTTGTGCTACCGTTGCGTCATGCTTGCAGAACAACTGACCGAAAAACGTGAACACGGTGTATTGTTTCGCGGCGACCGTTCTGAAATCAGCACTTATATCCACAAAGCCCTTGACAATGAATTTTCAGGAAACGTTATTGATGTATGTCCCGTAGGTGCATTAACCGATAAAACATTCCGATTCAAAAGTCGTGTGTGGTTTGTCAAACCATTGTATGCACACCGCGATTGCACGAAGTGTGTCGGTAAGACAACTCTTTGGTTGCATGGCAATGACGTATACCGCGTAACAGCACGCAAAGACCAATACGGAGAAGTGGAAGATTTCATTTGCAATGAATGCCGTTACGACAAGAAGTCTCCAGCGGACTGGACTATAGAAGGTCCTGCTAAAATAAGTCGTCATTCTGTGATGTCTGCGACGCAATACAAACAAGGAATTAAAGTTGAAGCTCCGAAGAAAATAGGATATGGAAATATTTCTTCTCGATAAAACGATCATAGTCGTTATCGTATTTTTAATCACGTTGCTTGTCGCAATGTACAGCACCTATGCGGAGCGTAAAGTAGCTGGGTTCATTCAGGATCGTATTGGTCCGAACAGAGCGGGTCCTTTCGGCATATTGCAACCACTGGCCGACGGAGTAAAGATGTTCATGAAAGAGGAAATCATTCCTACTCAGGCGGACAAAGCTTTATTCATCATGGCTCCTGGTCTCTCTATGTTTACGGCATGTATGACCAGCTCGGTTATTCCTTGGGGATCCTACTTGGAAATCGGAGGAAGACAAGTCATGTTGCAAATCACAGACATCAACATTGGCATGTTGTACGTATTTGCAGTAGTATCCACCGGCGTATACGGTATCATGATTGGAGGATGGGCCTCTAACAACAAGTATTCATTAATGGGTGCCTTGAGGGCTTCTTCCCAAATGATCAGTTATGAACTGGCAATGGGTCTGGCCCTGATCTCAGTGATTATGATGTCCGGCACATTAAGCTTGAGAACCATCGTAGAACAACAAGCGGATGGGTGGAATATCATCTATCATCCTCTGGCATTCTTAATTTTCTTTGTATGTGCCTTGGCAGAATGCAATCGTACCCCTTTCGACTTGCCTGAATCAGAAGCTGAACTAGTGGGTGGATATCACACAGAATATTCAAGCATGAAATTAGGACTATTCTTGTTTTCTGAATACGTGAACATGTTTATCTCAGGAGCCATCATGAGTGCCTTGTTCTTTGGCGGTTATAACCTTCCCTTTTCCGAAACATTAGAGACTATGTTCTCTCATAACACAGTTGCTGTTTTGGGAACACTTTCATTCCTCTTAAAGACCTTCACTTTCATCTTTATCTTCATGTGGATCCGGTGGACAGTGCCTCGTTTCCGTTATGATCAATTGATGCACCTGGGTTGGAGAATTCTGTTACCTCTAGCCTTGTTGAATGTGGTAATAACAGGAACAGTTTTATTGTTCTTTAGCAAATAGATTGAGCAGACATGGAAAAACTGACCAATAGATCAAAAGTAGTTGTAAAAAAAGAGATGAGCTTTGCCGAGCAAATGTACTTGCCTGCCATCTTCGGTGGAATGGCGATCACATTAAAACATTTCTTCAAAAAGAAGGCAACGATCCAATATCCGGAAGTAAAACGTAAGTTTGCTTTTGTATACAGGGGAAAACACATTCTTAAAAGAGACGAACAAGGCAGAGAAAACTGTACGGCCTGCGGACTATGTGCTGTAGCTTGTCCTGCAGAAGCCATTACCATCGTAGCCGCAGAGCGTAAAAAAGGCGAAGAGCATTTATACAGAGAAGAAAAATATGCAGCATCTTATGAAATCAATATGTTGCGGTGCATTTTCTGCGGATTGTGTGAAGAAGCTTGTCCTAAAGATGCGGTTTATCTGACAGAAGAACTGGTACCCAGCCAATACGATAGAAAAGATTTTATCTTCGGAAAAGACAAATTGGTACAACCGTTAGGTACCAGTGCCCATCCCAAGACTTATAAACCTTATAAAAAATAATTCCTTTTTGCACACATTATGGAGCAATTGTTATTCATCGTACTTAGTCTCATATCCATAGCAGCAGCGCTGTGTGTCATCTTCGTTAGAAATCCGATATACAGTGTACTGAGTTTGGTCATTACATTCTTTTCTATTGCAGGTCATTATATTTTATTGAAAGCACAATTCCTCGCTATCGTCAACATCATTGTTTATGCAGGCGCCATCATGGTATTGTTTCTTTTTGTGATTATGTTGCTCAACTTGAACCATACAGAGAATGCAGAAAAGAGAAGTTTTCTTTCCAAAGCGATTGCAGTGGTTGCAGGAGGCATATTATTGGTTTCATTGGTTGGCCTGCTGAAAGGCTCTACCCTAACACCGGCGGAAAACGGCGTTTCTTCAGACGAAATCGGTACCGTACAAATGTTAGGTAAAGTATTGTTTACCGATTTTGTACTTCCTTTTGAAATTTCCTCTGTGCTCTTTCTTTCTGCTATTATAGGAGCGGTGATGTTGGGTAAAAAAGATTTAAAGGATCATTAACAGTTATTAAAGACATGAACAGTTTTTTACCAGAACTTTCGAATATCTATTTTAATTACATGCTATTAAGCACCCTGCTGTTTTGCATTGGTGCAGTCGGAGTCATCATAAGAAAAAACATCATCATCATTTTCATGTCTATAGAATTGATGTTGAATGCAGTGAACTTGATGATGGTAAACTTTTCCAATATGCATAATGATCCGCACGGACAAGTCTTTGTATTCTTCATCATGGTGGTTGCCGCGGCTGAAGTCACCGTTGGTCTGGCTATTCTCGTTATGGTTTATCGCAATACAGGTTCGGTAAACATCGATTCATTGAAAAACTTAAAAGGATAATATAAGAAAAGCATTCAGTCGTGATGATAAACTTTATTTGGTTAGTCCCTCTTCTTCCCCTCATTGGTTTCCTCCTGCTAAGTTTCGGAAGCAGAAAGTTCAGCGAAGGTGTTTCTTCCATCATTGGTTGTGGAAGTATCTTGGCTCTTTTCTAATTACTGCTATTACCTTTTTCAGTTTCCTTGGTGGCGATCATGCTGCCGTTACAGTGAAATGTTTCGATTGGATATCGGCAGGTAACATCAACATCTCTTTCTCTTTTCTGGTTGACTCTTTGTCTTTGATGATGATGATGATCATTACAGGCATTGGATTTTTAATCCACTTGTATTCTTCTTCTTATATGCATGGAGACGAAGGTTTCACACGTTACTTCTCTTACCTGAACCTCTTTATCGTAAGCATGCTCTTATTGGTAATGGGAAGCAACTATGTAGTGATGTTTGCAGGCTGGGAAGGCGTAGGTTTGTGTTCTTATCTATTGATTGGTTTTTGGTTTAAAAATGATCCTTACAACGATGCCGCTAAAAAAGCATTCATCATGAACCGCATCGGTGACTTGGGTTTCTTAATGGGACTAGCATTGATTTATAAGACATTCAAGACATTTGATTATGCAGAAATCTTCAGTGCCGCTCCAAACCTTTTTAATCCCGGAATGGAATCAATGGTTATTGTAGCAATTACATTGTTATTGTTTATCGGAGCTACTGGGAAGAGCGCTCAAATCCCTCTGTACACATGGCTTCCTGATGCAATGGCCGGCCCTACTCCAGTGTCAGCCTTGATACATGCCGCCACCATGGTAACCGCAGGTATTTACATGATCATCCGTTCCAATGTGTTATACAGTATGGCTCCTACCACACTGGCCGTGATTACAGGTATAGGTATTGCAACGGCAATCTTCGCTGCAACGATCGGTTTGGTACAAAACGACATCAAAAAAGTATTGGCTTATTCTACCGTTTCTCAATTGGGCTATATGTTTTTTGCATTAGGACTTGGTGCTTACAATACGGCGTTCTTCCATGTGATGACACATGCCTTTTTCAAAGCCTTGATGTTCTTGGGTGCAGGCAGTGTAATCCATGCCATGAGTGGCGAACAGGACATTCGCTTCATGGGTGGACTTCGGAAAAAACTCCCGATCACATTCATTACATTCATGATTGGTACATTAGCCATTTCAGGTATCCCTCCGTTTGCAGGATTCTTTTCAAAAGATGAGATCTTAGCTGCTGCTTATGAACACTCTCCTGTTCTATGGGCACTTGGTATCCTGGGTGCGATGTTCACAACGTTCTACATGTTCCGCTTGGTATTCCTTACTTTCTTTGGGGAATTCAGAGGCACCAGCGACCAGGCACACCATCTGCACGAATCACCATGGGCCATGACCGTTCCCCTTATGCTTCTTGCTTTCTTATCTACCTTTGGGGGATTTCTTGGAGTACCTCAAGTATTAGGTGGATCAAACT
>DATHPB010000341.1:0-4418 GCA_035484295.1 Cytophagaceae bacterium | reverse complement strand
TCATTGAATTCTATGAGTATTACACCGCCTTTGAAATTGGTTGCACCAATGGCGGGAATCATTTTTTTAACAATAGGAACTTTGGTATCTTTTGTTCCGCCAGTTGGTGGGATCACATTTGCACAACGGCATAATAAGAGGATAATGATAATTAGGGAGAAATAACTTTTAAGTTTCACTGGTAAGAAAATTATCTACCCATGTAAATCATAAGGATGGAGATGTCAGAAGGGTTGACACCACTTATCCTTGATGCTTGACCAAGGGTTTTTGGTTTGAATTTACTGAGCTTTAAACGCGCTTCTGTTGATAAGGAAGTGATCGAGTGATAATCAAAGTTATCTTTCAATTGTAGATCTTCCAATGCCATTATTTTTTCAGCTACTTGTTGTTCTTTTTCTATATAATCTCTGTATTTAATTTCTATAATAGCTTGTTCTCGGGCATCGTTTGTTTGTTGGCGGATATAATCAAAGCAACTGAGATTTGAATGAATTAATATATCAAGATCAAGTCCTGGTCTTTTTAATAATTGATAGATTGAACTCCTTTCTTTAATTGTAGTTGATCCTGCTTCTTCTAATAGGCTATTAATTTCTTCTGGATTTATTCTATGATCTTTTAATTGTTGTAGAAGAACTTCTGAAGTTTTTATCTTTTCTTCTACTTTATCTACTCTATCCTGATTGGCTAAACCTAAATCAAATCCTTTTTGAGTAAGTCTGATATCAGCATTGTCCTGTCTTAATAGAATTCTATATTCTGCTCGAGATGTAAACATTCTATAAGGTTCTTCGGTGCCTTTATTAACTAAATCATCAATTAATACACCTATATATGCTTCTGACCTTTTTAAAATAAAAGGTTGTTTGTCCTTTACATATTGATGCGCATTAATACCCGCAATTAATCCTTGACAGGCTGCTTCTTCATAACCAGTAGTTCCATTGATTTGTCCTGCAAAAAATAAACCTTTAACAGATTTAGTTTCTAAGGTTAAATCCAATTGTGTAGGAGGAAAGTAGTCGTATTCTATTGCATAGCCTGGACGAAACATTTTAGCATTTTCAAAACCGGGAATCAAGCGTAAAGCTTTTTGTTGCACATCTTCTGGAAGTGATGTGGAGAAACCGTTTACGTATATTTCAACAGTATTCCAGCCTTCGGGTTCAACAAAAATCTGATGTCTTTCTTTATCTGCAAAGCGATTTATTTTATCTTCTACAGAAGGGCAATACCTTGGACCAAGTCCTTGTATTCTTCCAGTGAACATAGGTGATCTGTCAAAGCCTTCTTTTAAAGCATCATGTACTGCTTGATTGGTATAGGTAATGTAGCAGCTACGTTGTTCTTTCAGGGGACTCGTACTATCTAAATAAGAGAATTTAGAAGGGTTTGCATCACCTTTTTGCTCTTCCATTTTAGAATAATTTAAGCTTCTCCCATCTACTCTAGGAGGAGTTCCTGTTTTCATTCTTCCGGATTCAAATCCCAATTCTATTAATTGTTCTGTAATTCCAGTAGCACCTTTTTCTCCTATTCTACCTCCGCCGAAACGTTTTTCTCCTATATGTATTGTACCATTTAAAAATGTACCGTTTGTCAGTACAACAGACTTGCAAGGAATTTCTATGCCTAGCCCTGTTCGTACTCCTCTTACGCGTCCTCCTTTTACTAATAACCCTTGAATCATTTCTTGCCAAAAATCTATATTAGATGTTTGTTCTAATGATAGTCTCCATTCTTCAGCAAATTTCATTCTATCACTTTGAGCTCTTGGACTCCACATTGCAGGACCCTTAGATTTGTTAAGCATCCGGAATTGAATCATAGATTTATCTGTGATAATACCTGACATACCTCCTAATGCATCAACTTCTCGTACAATTTGTCCTTTTGCTACGCCGCCCATTGCTGGATTACAAGACATTTGAGCAATAGTTTGCATATTCATGGTTGCTAATAATACCTTAGACCCCATTTTCGCAGCAGCAGCAGCAGCTTCACAACCAGCATGACCTGCACCAACTACCACCACATCATATTCTTGAAACATATTTTTTGTATAAAATGTGTTCCACGTGGAACACGTTGTAAAGATTCATCTTGTTAAATTCTAAGTAGTCTTTAAAAAGTATAAAATTTTCCAATCGCATTTTTAGTGTTCCACGTGGAACACAATAGTTTAATCATTTTTCTTCCATAAATACTTCGTCGTGAAATCAAATAGATATATGTAGAAATAAAGTAGAATAGATAAGGATGAAACGACTATGTTTCCAGTGGCAAATTCTAGAAACTTTCTAATACATAAAAGGGGATATAACAACTTTAATAATTGTTTTGGTCTTTCTTCTTTGTAAGAATTCCCTTCAAGAATCTAGCGATCCTTAGTATTTAATTTGTGAAACAAGGCTACTGCTTTATCTTCTTTTTTTTTCATCGTGATTTTATCAGACGCACTTTTATCCTTGTAACCACATAGGTGCAATAATCCATGAGCCATTACTCTTTTTAATTCGTTTTGAAAAGTTGTCTCATAGGTAAGCGCATTTTCTTTTACCCGTTCTATACTAATGAAGATGTCTCCTGTAATTTCTTTGTCGGTAATGGGAGAATAGCCAAAGGTAATGATATCAGTGTAGGTATTATGGTTGAGGTGTTTTTGATTAACACTAAGAAGGAATTTGTCTGTGCAGAAAATATAATTCAATGCTGCTATTCTTTTTTTTTCTTTCTTCGCAATCTTTTGTAACCATTCACGCAAAAGAGTTCGTTTCGTGAAAGAGAAGCTAGTTCCTTCAAAGAAAAATAGAATAGATTGTCCGCTCGCTAATTCCATTAACTAAAGTAAAAAACCATTTCAGAGACTCTGCCCTTGTCTTCAAAACGAACTTCATCGCTTAAGTGTTTCATGAGAAAGACACCGCGTCCCCCCACTTTATCTAGGTTTTCAGGAGCGGTAGGATCAGGTAGATTATCATAATCGAAACCATCTCCTTGATCTTCCACACGGATGGTCAGAGCATTCTCATCGCAAGTTGCAGAAAGAATAACACTTTTTGTCTTGTCACATTTGTTACCATGTTTGATAGCGTTATTCACAGATTCAGTAATGGCCACCATAATGTTTCCATAGAGATCGTCATCCACGTTAAACTTTTCTTTTACGTTGTCGATGAAACTTTCGACTATGCGAATGTTTTCGGAGATGGAAGGTATTTGGATTTTAAGCGCGTCCATTAGTTTGTTTATTAGAATATCTGCAATTTATTTTATTTTTCGGTTTTACGGAAATAACCGTTGACCTTCTCTTTATAATATGGAGTATATTTAGGAGGAGCCAGCTGCAATAATTCCACTTGTTTTTCTCTTGCCCTAAGGTACTTTTCAAAAGAAGGAGGTAAATCTCGCTGCAGTTCTTTGCCTGTTTTTGATTCTCTGTTCTCGTCAGTATCCCGTTCGCGCATGGATTTCTCGGCTTCCAATAAACGGGTTAAAATTTCCTGTTGTCTACGTATAGTTTCAGGAGTAAGATTTTTATTGACCAGATCTTTCTCGGTATCTTCCATCATCTTATTTAACTCTTTTAATTTGTTTCCGGGTTTTTGGCCGCCCTCATTCATGTATTGCTCCATCTGTTTAAGAGCTTTACGAATCATTTCTTGTTGAGCGGCCATTTTTGCAAGAGACTCAGACATCTGTTGGCCACCTGGTTTTTGACCAGGTTTCATACCTTTCTGCATTTGCTGCATTTGCTGATTCAGTTGCTTCTGTAATTCGCCCATATTGCCTGGCTTGGGTTTTCCCTTACCTGGTTTTTTACACTGACCAGATCCTTGCATATTTTGTTGATCAGCCATTTGTTCCTGCATCTGTTTTAGGATATCACTGAGTAAAAGAGCCAGATTATTAATGGAAGTCATGGCTAATTGTTGTTTACCTGTAGCCATGTTGGGATTTCTGGATTTAAGATTGTCAATGGATTCATCTAGGTACTTATTCATCAAACGAGATTCTTTGCCAACATAGGCCTGTATTTCAAATGCTTTTTTAGACAGACTAACTAAACTGTCATTGATCATTTTGCTGTCTTCTTTTAACTGAATTTGTTTGCGTGTTAACTCCTGGTATTGAGGATCTGTCTGAGAAACTTTTTTAAAAGATTTCATCAGTTCCTCTTCTTCAAAAGAGAGCTTAACAAGATTCTGTAGCAATTGTCTCAGGTCCTCTATGTTTTGTTCGGAATCTTCTTGTGACATGGAATTTTTCATGGTTTCCAGTTTCTTTTTCAGTTGATTCATTTTTTCAGCTGCACTTTTCTGACTTTTTGAACCACCCTTTTTATCCCCTTTTTCCAATTGATCAGAACTTTTATCCATATCCTGATCGATATCTTCCATTTGCTGATCGGTGTC
>DATHPB010000340.1:0-2515 GCA_035484295.1 Cytophagaceae bacterium | reverse complement strand
AAGCTCTGTGGATGTAACCCACAGTTGGTACTGCATCTACAATACGTTCACCGTCGAGTGTAATGATGTTTTGAAATACCCCGTGAGTCGCGGGATGGGTAGGTCCAAAATTCAACGTGGTGTAATGTTCCTCGTTTACTTTCTCTACCGTATTGTTGGATGTATTTTCAGTCAACATAGTCTCTTTTGTTAACGGCCAAACATAGCATCGTCCTTATCGTTTCTCGTTGGATCTTCCAACGCATATTCCTTTCGCATAGGGAAATAACCCAAGTCGTCTACGTTTAATATTCTTTTCAAATTAGGATGTCCTTGAAACAAAATACCGAAGAAGTCAAACGTTTCTCTTTCCATCCAGTTAGCTGCGGAAAACACTGGTGTTAACGAAGCAATGACAGGATCTGTTTTAGAGAAGAATGCCTTGATGCGAAGGCGTACGTTTTTATATAAATTGTGGTAGTGATACACTACACCTAGTTCGTCGTTAGGTTCTGGATAGTGCACGCCGGTAAGGTCCGTTAAAAATTGAAATTTTAATTCCTCATCGTTGTATAGGAATGAGGCTAAATCAAGTACGATAGAACGATCTACTGTAATGGTAAGAAGATTGTAAGGTTTTTCGTGTTGTAGGATTTTATCACCAAACTTTTCAGTCAGTTTTTCCAGGATGCGTTCTTGAGTTAATTCAGACATGCGATTGGGATTATTGAATCTGATATTTTTCGAGTAATGCTTTGTATTCCGGTGAATCTCTTCTTCTGATAGATTCATTTTGAACAAGATCCTGAACACGCATGATACCTTCCAGTATTTGTTCCGGTCTTGGAGGACAACCAGGTACGTATACATCCACGGGTAAGATTCTGTCAATTCCCTGGAGTACACTGTAGGTGTCAAATATACCACCGCTGGATGCGCAGGCACCGACAGCCACTACCCATTTAGGTTCGGCCATTTGCTCATAAACTTTTCTCAATACAGGTCCCATTTTCTTGGCAATAGTTCCCATAACGAGCAACATGTCGGCTTGCCTTGGAGAATAACTTAAACGTTCTGCTCCGAATCTTCCAAGGTCATAAGTTGAAGCCATGGTTGCCATGAATTCAATTCCACAACAGGAAGTGGCAAAAGGCATTGGCCATAACGAATTTTTTCTGGCCATTCCAACCACTTGATCCAATGAAGTAGCAAAGAAACCAGGGCCTTCAATGCCTTCGGGTGCTTTACCTATCTTAACCTCTGACATAAATCAATCAATAGTTTAAATTCTTTATCTAGGGCAATCGATGAGAAAAGGATTATTTTTCCCAGTCCAAAGCTTTCTTCTTGATGACATAAATCAATCCAATGACTACGGTGCTCATGAATAATAGCATGCGGAGGAAACCATTGTAGCCCATGGTCTGAGCAAATTCTCTAAAGTTTACAGCCCAAGGATAGAAGAAAATGACTTCTACGTCGAACAACACAAATAAAGTAGCAACGAGGAAATATTTAATGGAGAACTGTACGCGGGCATTACCTACTGAAGGTAATCCTGATTCGAAAGCCTCAAGCTTGTTTTTGCTCGTAAATTTAGGACCTAACAACCAGCTTCCCAATATACTGGAAGCAACAAAACCCAATGCAACCAATACTTGAAGACCGATGGGTAAGTAATTTGTTACAAGACTGTTATCATTCATGATAAAAGGAATAGTTTAATAGAGGGGCCAATACTGAAGGTTTAAACAGACTAGCGACCCTCAAAATTAGGTAAAATGGTATAAAAACAAAGAAAGTGATGCTATTTTTACCCATTCTAAATAGTATTGGGAATGGTTTTGAAACTGAATCGAACCCATTAATAAGGGTCGATCGTAAAACGTTGATGTCGTTTTTTATTGCACTTGTTAAGCAGAGTTTTTTTATTATTTTTGATTATCAAAACAACGAGCTTTTTTTAATGGATGAAGGCCCCTATACCGATTTTCACCATTTCTCCTTTAAGGGAGAAATGAATTGCGCTTGTTTGACACTCACTATATTCATCTTTCCCGATCATGTTGCTTGATGTATTCCTTACCCTCTTTCTGGTTGGGTTAAATGGTTTTTTCGTTGCGGCTGAATTTGCATTGGTCAAAGTAAGATCTTCTCAACTGGAGGTCAGGGCCGGTGAAGGAGAAAAGTTTGCAGCACTCGCACTTAAAATCACTCGGCACTTAGATGCATACTTGTCCGCTTGCCAGTTAGGTATCACCTTGGCAAGTCTTGCCCTGGGCTGGATAGGAGAGAAGGTTGTCGCGGCCATGATCATAAAACTGATTGGATTTGTGGGATTACATTGGTCTGAATCTTTAATCCATGATGTATCGTTGGTGATTGCTTTCATTCTTATTACTACGCTACACATTGTACTAGGGGAACAGGCTCCTAAAACATTTGCGATCAACAGTGCGGAGAAAGTATCCATGGCCATTGCTTATCCCTTGAATATATTTTACACCCTGTTCAAACCATTTATCTGGGGATTGAA
>DATHPB010000339.1:0-9649 GCA_035484295.1 Cytophagaceae bacterium | reverse complement strand
ACTGCACGATCTTAGTATACATGGTTATACCCAATGGAAAAATAATGGCAAACAAAGTCATCGCCACTATCACTTCCAACAAAGAAGATGCTTTTAGTTTAGCCATTTAATGTAAGATTTAACATTATCGGAAGGTAATATAGAGGAACCTACGTAATGACGCGAAAGCCTATTCATGTCTATGGTTGCATTGAGCAATGTGTTGTCATAGTGACCCGATTTGTATTCCAATAAAAACTTACTACAGTATACCGTTCCATATACCGTTCCTTGCAGGTCCAATAATCCATGTGCATATACCTGTCCTTCTATCCTTGAATCTTCACCAATCCTGATCAAGGTCTGTTTTAAATCATCGATAACGCTATGGGTAAATACTATTCCCTGAATAACGGAATGTTCGGAGATAGTAATGAAGGGTTGAAACTCCTTAAACTCGGATTTCAGCAATCCCACAGCCGATGGGTATTCTAACAAACAGTTTGCACCGATAACAATGGAATCTTTCGCAAATACTTGTACAGAACCTTTAAAGCCATCTTCTATGACCACTGAAGGTGCTACCACTATGATGTCCGAAAGACGGGCTGTTCTTCCGATGAAAATCGTTTTATCGGATGTCACCATGATGTTTCCTCTTAAGAGCTTATGATCCAACCTCAATGTTCCCCTGCTGTATCGTACTATGGTACTGTCACAAAAAGAATTGTTTAACGTGTCGTTGTCAAACGAATAAACGATGCGAGCTGTTTGATCCAGAGGATTTGTCACTAACGTTTGTAGCATTTCCGTAAGGGTTGTGTTCAATACAGGCAAATCGGCTTTACTTTTTTTGATCTTCCCATTGATATAATGGTCTCCTATAAACGAGTACTCCCCTATGTATACTTTTTTAACACCCGTCTCTGGTAAATAGGCATTACCATTGATCAAGGTAGTGCCGCAAATATTGAGCGCCATGCTCCTGTCGGCAAGGTATAGCGCAGCCTTTCCGGTAGTATCCGATGTATAGCCGTACATAATGGCCTTCACCGTACTGTATTTTCCTGAAAAGGCTTTGGCCACTGCTACATCAAAAACTCCCCAGGATTTTTTTTGAATGGACACGGAATCTTCTCCTTCGCCGTACAAGTCAATGACTTCTTCTTCTAGTTCTTCCTCTGCAAAAAGCAACTGAATGGCAGAATAAGCATTGAGCTCAAGTTTCGTATGCTGCATGTTACGGTATACTTCTGAATTGTACAGGTAAGCAATCGTAATCAATGCGCTGCATAGAATACCTATAACAAGGGAAATGAATACTACTATAAAAAGAGCCGATGCGCGTAACATAAATCAAAACTATTACTCAGTAGGCACAAAATAAAATACAGTGCAGGATAATTTGAATCGAATCATCCTGCACTGTATTTCAATTGTATCGTTTATCAATGACTTTACGGTTTCGCAAAATTGTAGCTCTGTGTACTGACTTTCTTCTCTCCGTTCAATGTCTCTTTATAGCTTGCTGTCATGCGACCGGTGTTGTCGTATTCAAAGCGTGTATACAAATTATTCTTGTCGATCGTTGCCAATACTTGTTTGGTCAATGGATCGTACACATACGAGGTCTGATCGGCATCTATAGGACGGAAAGCAAAATCATCGAAATAACTGTAACCGCCTGTGCCTGCAGATAAGTAGGCAATGATCACGTCAGTAGATGCCACTGAATTATAGGCAGCCGGTACATCCACATCCAGTGTAAGCAATGTCCAGTTGCCTATCGTTACAGAGGCAGAAGCTTTGGTAAAAAGAGCATTTGAAGTAAAGGTACCTGAACTTCCGGTCATCGATACGGCAATACCTGCATCACTATTGCTTGAGTTATGCACCCATACGCTTGCTCTGTATTTTTTCCCTCTGATGATATTGCCTTCCGTATTGGCTGACTTATAGCAAGTAGAAAACAATGTATTATACCCTCCTGCACCCAATTTTAATGCATAGTTTCCGCTATGAGGGTTGATGCCACCAGAAGCAGAGACTTGAGGAGAATTGGAATTCGCTACCTGCACTTCCCCTCCGTATTGATTATAGGTGGCTCCGGTAGGTTTAGTCAATTCTTCAAAACCTGAAAATCCAAAACTAGCCGCATTGGTATTTTTACCTGAAGACAATACATAGTTGTTATAAATGGCAGAAGGATAAGTGTAGGTATAAGCTCCGGTATTCGCCAACACGTAGCTTTGATCATAAGCCATCTTGGTTGCTGCATAGTTTCCATTCACATCTTTCACTTCCATGGCATTGGAATATTTGTCCTGCAAAGTAGCTGAAGAAAGTTTTTGCCAGAACGAACTGCTTTGTGCTGAGCCTGCCAGTTGCAAAGACCAGTCAAACTCCTGGTAAGCGCCTGTACCGCTTGCAAGATAACCGCCATCCGTAGCCAGGAATGGAGAGTTCCAAACATAGGGCGCATCTTGTCTCCACATTTTCTTATAGTCAAAGTAATTCACCGGACTGCTTTCCGTTACCGTTTGATTTTCGAACACAGCAGTTGTTGTATTGTAATTACGATAGGTGCTATTGTTTGTCCAGGGTTGGATAGAGGCAGATAAGGGTGCATAGGTATTTACATTCGTGACGGATCCTGCACTCCCCAGCGATGCGTTGGTATAGTAAAATTCAAACGATTTCCTGTCCGGGTAAATGTAACTGATCGTAACGGTAGCTGGTGTTGATGTTCCTCCGATCGTTAACGAGACCGTTTGATTCATGTTAGAAACGAAGTAGTAAGGAAGAACCTGGCTTCCACTTAATACAGCTTTGTACCGTGTTGTGCTGGCACCCGTAGAAGACGCCAAAGAAGAGACCGTGAAGGCCAGTGTACCGGAAGTATTCATTTTACAAGAATATGAAGCAGCAAGCGGTGTCAACATATGCTTGTTTTTCGGGTTATTTACTTTCAGTCCCATTTCAGCACCGCTGCTGGTTGGATAGCTGGTATTCAAATGATAGGCAGGTTGTTTGATACTTAATAATTTATTTCCATAACCGTCCTGTGTTTGTACTTGCAGAGGATCTCCGGTATAGAAATCCCATGTGTTGACAGTCATTGTATTTTGAGTTCCCTTGACATAATCATTACTCGTACTGGATGTCAGCACACATGGATAATTAGAACGCTTGGCAATAATCCCCAAATCCGTCGGACCTCCATCGTTTCGCATCACCGTACGGTATTGATGAAAGACTTGTTCAATCAAACCCTGATTGGTAGCAGCATAGGTATTTTGAGTTCTGCTTAACATGTTGTTCTGCAAGTCGTATTTTCTGTTTTCCAACAGATGTCCTACTAAGGATGTACTGTCGGTAAGAGTCATTGTTCTTACCACCGTCACTCCTGAAGCTTGGTTATAAGTAGCGGTCTTTGCCAATAAATTGTCTGAAAACACCTTAAACTTATAGAAATCATAAGCAGGTGCCTGAACGCCGTTATTGAACTGTGTCTTGGTGACATATTCATAAATCACACCTGGCTGATGATAGTTTTGAGAAAGGTCATTGTAAAATCCTGTGTACAGATTCTTAATCTGGTATTTCTGACGACACTTGTGGAAATTATTCCTGTCGTGATCCATGCTGCTAACGCTATCCAGTGGTAATACACCACCGTAATTCAACGGTTCAGAAGCTGTGGTACCGGAAGAATAACCACTTCCATTATTGATGTAACCGTATTGTGTCTCGAAATATTCACCGGTATTATTTTCAGTGATTCGGTATTTCTTTATGCGAACACCGCCTCCATATTTTTGCAGGGGTTCATACATCACATAACTTCCATTTAGTGATAACCAGAGATCAAATGCCGCGCACACATATTGTGTTCCAGCCAAAGGATTGGTCGGATTGGCCGTCGTTGAAGTCAGATCCTGGACGAATCCACCTTGTATGTAATTCGATCCGGTTATGTTATCGGAAACGGCTGTTATTTTAAAGAGGTCAGCGCCGGTATAGGTTCTGGGAAAGCTTCCATCGTAACTTCCTCCATTTTGTATAAAAGTGGCAGCCGTTGCCATCCGTATCACCTGATTTACATAAAACTCATCGCCGCAATTTACCTCTTCTTTAAACCGTATTTGAAAAGTTCCCGCTCTGTTCATCGAGTTTACCGAAAACTTAATGGTAGGACTGGCAAAGGTTGTCGTTCCATCGTTCAGGGTATATCCTACTTCTTTTACATTCAAAAGCCCCTTGGGACTTCTTCTGGATTTGCACCGGTTATCGGTGATGTTGGAATGAGAATCCGATTCATAGGTAAGATCGATCGTCGCACCTGCGCTATTGACAATACGCCTCAGGCACCACACGTCCACCCCTTGAGCAGAAACACGATTGGTTCTACGGTCGTAATTCTCGATGCCTGATACTTCAGCTGTACTGTGTCCGGCGCCGTAAAACTGATACAAATAATCCGACTTGAAATATCCCCAGTTGTCCCTGTGATCTACGGTATAAGGAGGATTTTTAGTTTGTTTAGCCGTAACGAGAATTCCTTTTTGAGTGGCCGTTGGAATGTTCGTGCCTAAAAAATGAATGTCGTATAAAGAGACATGAGTGCCATAAGGCGCATATACCATGCCTCTTACCAGTGTACCGTAATAATTGACACCCGAAATGTTCATTTCAACAATATCTCCTTCCTGAAAAGGATTCGGTGTGTTGCCGAAGTCTATTCTCCCATCCCTTGTCACAGCGGTCACTCCGTAGTCTGCCGGTACAATGGTAAGTTGTCCGGTGAAGCTTTGCGGAGCAGGAAGCTCGTATTGAAAATCCATGGAAGGTAAATCCCTTGTTTCGTTTCGCCCATAGAAATAAACATTCTTAAGTGTCAGTCTTCCTTGTGATAACGTACTGTTGAGCGATTGTGTAGCCAACGAATAATCATAATTCAGGCCTGCCCTCTTCAATACATTATGCACCGGAAAACAGGTGGCCATATTGGGCCCGCCTGTATAGATATCGTAATAGTCTATAAAGCTTGAATAGCTCGTTGAATATTTCTGCGTAGACAATTTCTTTATCTCCTGTATACAGCTGTAGATGTCCTTGTTGAATGTATTGGTACTGACAGCCGACATGGAAATAAGGTCTTCGTTGCGGTATAAGTTAACACTCTGCAATTTCAATGTACCTACCGAAGTAGTGCTGCTGTATCCTCCCTCAGTCTTCAGAGGAGTGGTATAATCTGCAAAAACAGTACTGCTGCCGTATGCATCGGTTCTGGTTTCTTTCAAGAACAGTGCGGTATGACTTCTGGTATAAATGGCATCCAGGTAATAAATCTGTTTGTAGATTCCTTCTGCATAATCCGAATTGTCCATTCCTTTAATCGTACCCGTATACGGCGTACGGTCGATGTAATTGTTATTCCACAAACCGTAATTGAAATTCATCCATTCACCTGAATCAGCTTCGTCTGCCAATCCGTTGCCATTGGCATCTACAAAATCATTTCCGGTAATGGTAGTCAACAGCCATTGATAGGCATGTGCTTCGGTATTGTAATATTCCTTGTGACGGTTTGTTCCACCTACCTGAGAAACGCTCCATGCCGTACTCATCTTATTGTATTCGTATACGGGTAAAGCGTAGTGATACGTGGTACCGTCCGATCTGGTAATGCTGAATCCTCCTACCGCTGTAGTAATGTCCAGGTTCGTTGCCGCATTACCAAATGCAGCAGGCACATTGAAATAGCCTCTGGCTGGAGCTCCTGCGTAATTGATAAAACCGGCCTTTTGAGCAGATGTACTGACAATTTCAGTGTTCGTATAATAATTGACCTGATTTTCTCCTCCCAATTGCATGGTAGAGGGATTGTAGCCTTTTTCATCCGGGCCTGTATAGGGGCACTCGGAAAGGGTGCCATCTGTTGTCGGATAAGCGATGGTACCTATTGGAGCCGTACTTGAAATGCTCATGTTGGAAGGGGTAACCAGAAAGCGATTGCTCACTTCATTTTTAAAGCGGAACTGTTTTTTATCACGTGTATAATCTTTTAAAACATTATACACGAGGTAGTCAGTACTTCCTCCCCAAAAACTAATTATTTGAGATGAGCCGGTGATCGTACCGTTTTCCAGCAATACAGGTTCAATCTGTCCGCTGATTCCCCAACCCGAAACATTGTAATTGTCATAACCCGGTACTATCCCTCCTACCATCCACAATGGATTTCCGGAAGAGGAAGTGTAATAAGTGGAATCCACCACGCTTAAATCACTGAGCAGGTAATGATCCATATCCGATCCTTCCGTAGTGTCATTAAAATTTAAGACCCCATTACCCATTTTATTAGCTAATCCGCTACTGGTAGATTGTGTCTGATGATCCGTACCCGGATTCCATACTTCATAACCTACAGCTAAACTACCTGTCCAGTCATTTTTAACATTCAAATACGAGAAGTCACAATCATCGGGATGTACATTGACGTCTCTTGAAATGGCTCCGGCATTCAAACTCCAGCCCAGTCCTACCCAGGATGCATTTTGCTCCGCCTGAATTCCTGAATAGTAATTCAAATTAACCGGATAGCCTCCCTTGAATCCCGGAAGCGTCAGCAATGGAACATTGTATGAAAAGTCACCGGTCGTCAGGTCTACCGCTTCTCCATCGTCGTAGGATACAGACTGAGAAGTACTCTCGGCTTGATAGGCAGATGCGACAGCAACAGAGGGAACGATGCCTGTTATCAAAACATTCAATAGTAGGTAATAGGCAATGAATTTGAAGAGGATTGTTTTTTTTGAACGCATTGTAAAAATGTAGTTATTGGAAAGATTTCATTTAAGCTTTGGGTGAATATTTTTTTCCTTCATACAGATGAACAGTGAGGTTTCGCCGACTCATACTGAAGCTGACGTCCGTCGGTGTCTCGAAAGATAGCATTCGGAAACTGCCTGTCTTATGGTACGCAACAGCATACAACATCTACTGATAAAAAGCCTCATTAAAAATGTATAAAAGTTAACGGTTAAAATTATTGCGTTAATATTCCTGATGGATGAACATAAAATGAATGTTCAACGCTTTAAAACTAAACACTCTTGAGCGAATAAGCCATTTTGTGGAAAACTAAACAAACACGTTTGAACATACATATTTGAACGATGAATACGCACCGGTTGATACCGGAGCCAGCAAGGGCAAAACCGTCCAGGTAACTATTTCGAAAGCAATAATGTTCGGTGATTAAAATCTGCAGCTGCATTCACCACTTTACGATACTCTTCAAATGCACTAGCCGGATACTTCTGGCCTTTATAATATTCTTCTATTGTAACAATCAGATGATTCTCTTTTTGTTCATAGGCAGATTTAAAATAGCAGGCAGCTGAGTCTTTGTCGAAAGCAAAAGCCTCATACATATTCATTGCTTCAGGATTCTTAATGGTATATCCCTCCGGTATTAAAACATCTATATGACGAATATAATGATGTGGATAATTCGATTCAATTGGCAGTTTACGTAAAGCACTTGTATCATACAATTGACTTTGTTCTCCTATTAATCTGCCTATACTTAAAGTATATTTATCCCCGGCTTTATTCAGCAAAGATGTTGATCTCAATTCTCCATTAAAGATAAGTGGACGTTCAAGTGGTGAAGTGTTGGGGTCTATATTTTTTACTCTAACATCTGTAAGAGTACCGTCTTTTGATGCTTTTTTCAATACCCATTCAATTGTTTTCTGGCGTTGAGTTTCATCCATCGATTCCATATAAGGTTGCATGCGCATGGCTCTTTCTCCTCCATAGCTCTCTTCAATTTGTAAAATAGCTTCCTGTGTTTCGAGATGAAGCGTTACAGCTACATTGATATTGTCATAATTGTCTTTATAGTCTAGTGCTGTTATAAAACCATTTTCGACTTTTACATCAGCATTACCATTTATATTTTTAACTGTAACGTATATACATTGATTGTTCCTCAAAGTAGCTGGAATCATGGGATAACGATATTGCAAGAAACTTGGTGAGAGGTACGTGTTACTCTCTTCAAAGTAGAATAGCGTATTATCAACCGTAGTCCAGGTGGAAAAGGTCGTATCGAAAGCTATCTTGTTACGATTGCTAGTTATGGCTATCTGATATGCTATATTTAACCGATCAAATAAAGCAACGTACAATTTACGCATGTTTTTCTCTGTACAATATTTGTTTTTTACTATAGCCCTTATGCTATGCTCATTATATTCTACATTTTTTTTAAGTGTATAATTAGCTTTAATGTATTGTTCAATTAACTTTATCCTTGTTGGGGTATCTGCATCTGTTGGAATTTTTATTCTTTCCAATTCTTGATCTAACACTTTTAAGTTAGTACCTTCTTCATAAAGCTCTGAACAAACTTGTTTAGCAATACTATTCCAAGTGATCTCGTAGTAATTATTCAAATTAGATAATCTATACTCTAATCGCATGGCATTATTCCAGAGATTAGAATAAGGTTCATCCAGTAGCTTTACCACTTTAAAACTTTCTGTAGCCAGGAAATCACCTTCATCATCAGCTGATTTTTTAAATGAAGGGAATCCATTATATCCTTTATAGTCAATTTGAAAGTGATCTGGTGTATAAATTATAAACTTAGCTTCTTCTGTATCGTAATCGGATTTAAAATATTCTCTTCCAACAGAAGATATATCTCTTTTAATCTTCACTATATATTCTATTTCACAGTTTTTATCGACGCCTTCTATAGCAAATATTTTATAGTCAATATTATCTCCTGCGTTTTTCACTTCTTTAATGTTGTCTTGATTGATCTCTACTATTTTCCCGCCTTCATGAATAGTTCGAGCCTTAATCTCTATTACTTCAGCTGCCCCATCCATTGGCACAAGCACTTTATTAGTTCGTTCTATAGCCGCTTCAGTATTGACACGTATGATTTTATGCCAAATACAAAACAAACGAATTTTAGATGGATAGCGTTCTATATCATGCATGTAATTTAATATTCTGAGATCTTTAATTATTATTGCATCTGCTTTTGCTTGTTCTTCTTTAAGAGGTGTTAACGTCCTATTCTTTTCCCATTTGTAATTTTCACACAATCTATTTTGTGTGTATCCAGAATAGCGCAGGATGCAAATAAAACAAAATAAAAAAATAGCGAATAGATTCTTCATATTGTGTTAATAGGTTGGCTTATAATTATTTTTTCTTGAGAGCAACAGTCTCTTTATACTGAAGATTAAGTTCATGTATCATCTGATTCCAATCTTTTATTTCCTCAGGAGAAAGACTAATTGTATCCAGCTCTATTTTTTTTTGATAAATAATAATATTTCCTGATAAAACGTAGGTAATTGAAACGTTGAAATTTGATCCATGATAAGAAAATCCAGTTGGCATGTGGGCCACAGTATAACCTTCAGGAAGCGAAAATGCAATGACTTGATTTTTCTTGTTTTTGAAATCAAAAATATAGTCTTGCTTACGCTCCTTTTCATTGATCGATAAGTTAGCCAATTCCTTTTCAAGATTAAGATTAATATAAATTTCATCTTGCATATGGAGAGCATAATCCGGTATTACAAATGAATAATTTATATTCTGCTCTTTGGTAGCATATGGTATATCATAACTTGAA
>DATHPB010000338.1:0-2727 GCA_035484295.1 Cytophagaceae bacterium | reverse complement strand
GATTTGTTCTTTGTCCAATTGAGGTATGGAAGTCACTAAATGCTTGATAACTGCTGCGCCCAGATCATCGGGTCTTGTAAAACGAAATACACCCCTTGGCGCCTTTCCTACGGCTGATCTGTATCCTGCTACTATATATACTTCTCTGTTATTTGCCATGATCATCATAATTAATTGCGTAAAGGTTTACCACTGGTTAATATACTTTGAATCCTTTCCAAGGTTTTCTTTTCACCGGTCAATGATAGGAAGGCTTCTCTTTCGAGGTCCAGTAAATATTGCTCCGAAACCAATGTCGGTGAAGATAAGTCTCCTCCACACATGATATAAGCCAGCTTTTCAGAAATCTTACGATCGTGTTCACTGATGTATTTCCCAGACACCATGGTATGTGCACCTGCGTGGAACATGCCCAGTGCCTGACGACCGAGTACCTTTATATCCTTACGATGCACAGGTTGTGTGTAGCCTGCATCAGCCAAAGCAATAGCAGCATTTTTGGCATCAGTCAATTGCATCCGGGGACCAACAGAAATACCATCGCCTCTTCGCAGTATATTCATAGACTTGGCTTCATACGCAGAGGTTGCGACCTTAGCCATGGCAATGTTCATGTAAGCGTTTTTCAAACTGTTGAGCTGAATGTCCCCGTCTTCAAACGCATCCGATACACGCAACGTCAATTCCTTTGTTCCTCCACCTGCGGGTATCAAGCCTACTCCGAATTCCACTAACCCAATATATGTTTCTGATAAGGCCTGCACGTGATCGGCATGCAAGGTCATTTCGCAACCACCACCAAGCGTCAGGTGATGTGGAGCAACAACTACCGGAATAGACGAGTAACGTGCCCTCATCATGGTGTTCTGGAACGAACGGATCATGAAATCGATTTCGTCGTACTCTTGCTCGATGGCATACATCAGCAATAACGCCAGGTTAGCGCCTGCAGAAAAGTTGGGGCCTTGGTTACCGATTACTAATCCCCTATAATCCTTTTCAGCAATGGCAATCGAACGATTGATGCCCTCTACCACTTCACCACCCAAAGTATTCATTTTGGTATGGAACTCTAAACATAAGATGCCATCACCTATGTCATGTAGCGTAACACCGGAGTTTTTAAATACCGGTTTGCGTTCTCTGTAATTATCAAGAATGATAAATGATTCCGTACCTGGAATTACTTTATAGGATTTAGAAGCCACATCGTAATAACTGGTCAAACCATTTTCTACCTTGTAAAATGATTTGTTGCCAGCAGCGATCATCTCCTCTACCCAAGCCGCAGGCTTTTTACCTTCTTTTTCAAACAGCTTCATCGACCGCTCCAAACCAATCGCATCCCATGTTTCAAAAGGGCCAAGCTCCCAACCGAAGCCGGTTTTCATAGCGTCGTCTATGCGGTACAATTCATCGGAAATTTCAGGGATGCGTTTTGAAACATATTCAAACAAACCCAAAAATGTTTTGTGGTAAAAATCTGCTGCTTTGTCGGAACCTGATAACAAGACCTTGAAGCGATCTTTCAATCCCTCAATAGTCTTGGTTGCTTCTAAAGTAGCAAATTTTGGTCTACCTTGTTGTTTATATTCTAGTGATTGAAGATCTAAAACAAGGATTTCTGTTTTGCCGCTTGCGTCTTTTGTTTTCTTGTAGAAGCCTTGTCCTGTCTTGTCTCCCAACCATTTGTTGGATTCCATTTTATTCAACAATTCGGGTACCTGAAAGATCTCTTTCTTTTCGTCGTTGGGAAGGTTGGATAAGTTCCTAGCTACTTTAGTCAAGGTGTCTAAGCCCACCACATCAATGGTACGGAAGGTCGCAGACTTGGGTCTGCCAATGACCGGACCCGTAAGCTTATCGATTTCCTCTACCGTCAATCCCAATTGAGTCATCACACTCAATCCCTCCATCATGCTGTAGATACCGACACGGTTGGCGATAAAGGCAGGTGTGTCTTTGCACAACACTGTGGTTTTTCCCAATATGCGATCGCCGTAATGCATCAAAAAGTCGATGACTACAGGATCTGTAGCAGGATTAGGAATGATTTCTAACAGTTGCAAATAACGCGGAGGATTAAAAAAGTGCGTACCGCAGAAATGCTTGCGGAAATCTTCGCTACGTCCTTCGCACATGTCATGCATCGGAATGCCTGATGTGTTGGACGTGATGAGTGTTCCCGCTTTTCTATATTTTTCTACTTGTTCAAAAACCCTTTTCTTGATGTCAAGATTTTCTACGACGGCTTCCAACACCCAGTCAAATTCAGCGATACGAGACATATCGTCGTCAAAATTACCCGTGCTGATGCGCTGTGCAAAGGCAGGGTCGTAAAGGGGAGAGGGATTTGATTTCACTGCTGCCAACAAAGCATCGTTGACAATACGATTACGGACTTGTTTGTTTTCCAGGGTGAGCCCTTTAGCTTTCTCCTGATCGCTGGGTTCTTTTGGGACAATGTCCAACAACAAGACCTCAACTCCAATGTTGGCAAAATGACAAGCGATACGGGAACCCATTACTCCTGACCCCAACACTGCAACCTTTGCTATTCTCCTGTTCATAATAAATACAGCGGATTGAATTATTGATTATAAATGTTCTTTTTGTGAATGATCTCGTGGATCTTGTCCATAACCTCAAAGAAAACAGCCAATTTTTGTTCCGGAATTTCTTCCTTCACTTTTACATTAAAAGTCTTTACTGTTTTTCGAGCCACTT
>DATHPB010000337.1:0-5898 GCA_035484295.1 Cytophagaceae bacterium | reverse complement strand
AATGCGCCTGGGAATAATTTGTTTTGATGATCGTAGCAAAGCGCTCTGATCTTCACTGTTCTTGTCGCTAAATCAATCTTTGGTTCTATGGCAAATATTTTTGCTTTAAAAACAGCATCGATTCCTTCCATCGTAAAGTTTACCGGATCACCTACAAAAAGCATGGGAGCATATTTCTCCGGGATGGAAAAATCAAGTTTCATCGGTGTTAATTGTTGAATGTCGGCAACGACCGTTGCAGGAGAGATGTAACTTCCTTCACTGACATTCTTCAAACCAACTACTCCTGTAAAAGGAGCTCTCATTTCCGTTTTTCTAATTTGTGCTCTTTGGTATTCAAGGTCTGCTTTTAAAGTATTGACAGTGTTCAATGAAATGTCATAGTCTTGTTTGCTGACCCCGTTGATGTCTAACAGTTGCTTTTGGCGATTACTTTGTTCCTCGGCCAGTTTGACTTGTAGTTCCAGCTTTTGAAGCTGTGCTTGCAAATCAGAATCATTAATTTTCAGCAGCAACTGATTTTTCATAACCAAGGTCCCTTCTTTGAAGTAAATCTTGATTACCTTGCCTGCTACTTCCGGCATCAGTGAAGCATCTTCATTGGCCAAGGCCGTTCCTGTGCTTGTTATTTGCTCGCTGAACTTTTCTTTCTTTGCAACGACAATATTGACAGGGGTAGCAGCAGGAGGACCACCTTTCTTGCCACCTGATTTTGAAACATCAGCAACACCTTGAAAAAATTTCAGCTTGATAAATGTTAAAACACCTAGTATAACAAGTACTGTAACAATTATTTTAATGGTCTTCATCTTGTATTGACAACTGATTGGTAAATATTATTAGTCCTTTAAATTCTACATGAATGGAAATGCTTTCAACTCTGCGTAAATATAGCTTACAAAGCGATCAGTTGATAGGTTCCCATGAATCTAACTTCTATAAAAAAATACCCAATAAAAAATAGAATAGAAGAACAGTCAAAATTCATAGAAGAATGATGCACATTTACCTTAAAGTCATAAACTTTAGTTCCTAAAAGCAAAAATCCCGACCCAGTTTCCTGAGTCGGGATAGATCAAAAAAATATAAAAAAATAGATGTTTGAAATGCATCCTACAACTGGTCAAATAGCGAGCAAGATCAGCTAAAAAAAATACGAGGAAAAAACTTCAGCTATAATCGTCCTCTACTCAAAAAGTATGTAAAAGCAATTTCAACTATAAGACTTCAATAGTTAAGATTTCGCTTCCATACTTTGAATTATTTTCAAATTAGATGGCTTCTAAACGATAATTCATTAATTTGCAGAAGCCTTCATACAAGGTTTTCAACTGAATTTATCTTTGTAACAGAGCATGTCCCTTACCGACGAATTGGTAAAAAAGTGTCTTAATAAAGAACCAGCTGCACAAAAAGAATTGTACAAGCAGTTGAATGGAAAGCTTTTTGCCATTTGTTTGCGTTATACCAAGAATAGAGCGGAAGCAGAAGACTGGCTGCAAGAGTCTTTCATTAAGATCTTCTCCAATCTAAAGGCTTTCAAATTTGAAGGCTCCTTCGAAGGTTGGACCAGGCGAATCACTGTTAACCATATCTTATCCGACCTGAGGAAAAAAACAAAATTGAAATTTACGGATGAGTTAGAAGAAAATACGTTAACGGTAGAGGAAGATGCTCATTCTAATTTTTCCAAAGAAGATTTGATTCGTTTTATTAACTTATTACCGGAAGGGAAAAAAGTAGTCTTTAACTTATATGTAATAGAAGGCTATTCTCACAAAGAGATAGGTGAAATGTTGAACATAAACGAAGGAACTTCCAGGGGGCAGTTGGCCAAAGCAAGAGAACAACTGATAGAAATTCATAAGAAATACAATAAGATTAATGCCGAACAAATATCCTGAACATATTGACCAACTGGACGACTTCTACAAGAGTCAGCTGGCGGATCATGAAGTTGATGCGCCGGATGGGCTATGGGATAAAATCAATGCGGGTAATCATTCCGCTAAAAAGATGACACCTTCTGGATTGTCAACGGCACAAAAATTAATCGGTATAGGTGTGATAGTTCTTGGCCTTATCGCAGGCTGCTACTACATTTACATTTCATCACATCCTAACAATCCTTCTTTAGACAACAACAAAATACCAGCTACGATTGAGCAACCTGTTGAAGAAGATACCCATTCTTCAACTACCACAAAGAAAGAAAATAACAACATTACTCCTTCTCCCGAAAAAAAGACAACTAATAAAAACTCGTCTTTGCTGAAACATCAAGAAGAAGAACAACAACCAATAGAAAAAACAGCAGAGGAAAATCAAAAAGAAGAACCCACTGTTATCGACAATACTCCCAAAGAAGAGTTGAAAACAGATAGTACTGCAGCAATAAAAACAGTACCTAAAGGGAAAATAAAATTCAAAGACAAATACAAAAAAGAATACCAGGACAGTACAAGTAAAATTTTCATACCTGGTAAATAAATTATTTTTTTCGCTTGATGATATAAATGTCTTCTTCACCTTTTCCTCCCGGTCGGTTGGAGGCAAAGTATCCTAAAGTTTTTTCGTTGTTCCAGTAAATGGACAAGTCATCTTGCGAAGAATTAACCGGAGCTCCGATGTTTCGTACGAATTCATAATCTCCATCTTCATTTTCAGTGGCGCTGTAAATATCGTATCCTCCCATGCCTTCAGGTCTATCAGAAGAGAAAAAGAGTGTACCGTCTGCATGATAAAAAGGATACATGTCATTATAAGGAGAATTGACATGAGGTCCCAAGTTGATGGGTTTTGTCCATTTGTGGTCGATATTAAAACAAACATAGATATCCGTTCCTCCATATCCACCTTCCATGTCCGATACAAAGAAAAACAGTTCTTCATTACCATCAACCGAAGGATGTCCGTATGAATGTGTCGTATCATTGAATACAAACGTTTGCCAATCTGTCCAGTTATTATTTTCCCATGAAGCGCTGTACATCTTCAGTGCATTTTTTGAACCGGCATCATTGTTATAAGGTTTATCAATACTTTTGGTAAAAAAAATCTTTTTATAGTCCGCCGTAAACGAAGCGCAGCATTCGTGATGAATGGTATTGATGCGCACAGAAAAATTACTTACACGTTCGGGATAAAGACTGTCTTCTCCTTCTGCATATAAAAGATTATACAATGGAAATTCAGAATTGCTCGATTTTTTCTTGATCAGTGTTTCTTCTCTGTTGGATGAGAACACCAATCCCTTTTTGTACCAAACCGGTGCTACGTCAGATAATGTCGAATTCATTTTAAATAAATTCTCAACACTGTACAACGGTTGTGTTGACGAATAAAGAAAAGAATCACATGCAGTGATGCATTGATTCTTTCTGGGAAACTTGTCTGATAATCGGGCATATTGATTCCTTGCCTCCGCATATTTGCCTTGTCTTTTCAAGACTTCCGTATATTTTAAAAGCAATGTATCATTCGCCGGTTGAACAGAAAAATAATCGGAATAAATGTCCTCTGCTTTCTCGTATAAATTCACTTTTCGATAACACTCAGCTAATCGCAACTCACACTTTACATCAGAATTATTGCTTCGCAAATATTTTTCATATTCAGGTATTGCCTTTGCATAAGACCGCACAACGTCATAAGCATTACCTCTTTCCAAGTGTTTCAAAACACCTTGCGCAAACAAAGGATTATTCTTTATCAGGAGTACCACTACTAATAATATGATAGTGTTTTTCATCAGTCAAAAAATAAAGGAGAGACCGTAATTTTTCTTTTCAATATCTTGTCTATTTTTTCAGCTCGTACCAATTTGACGGACAAAATAAGTTCATGCGTATTGCCTATATAATTGATCCGTTTGTTGAAAGACTGATCATACGCATAAGACAATACATATCTATTGGCAGTCGTCCTCAATGCCTTGTCAATGTTTAAGGTTGCGACGAAAGAGAGTACAGATGCCGTTCCATAACCTAGTCCAATGGAAAACAGATCATCAAATTTTACAGGGATAATGACAGTGGCATAAGGATTGAAATCATTTGTATATTCTATATGACAAGCAGGTAAAATAGTTAAGCGACTGGAAAGTATTCTTGAGCCTCCAACTATAAAATGGTAATAATTTTTCAACGCCGAATTCGTTTCCAAATAAATTCCGGCCGATCTGACAAAAGATAATCCTGTATAAAAGTTACGCTGTTTGAAGAAAAATCCGCCACCAAATTCAGGGACGAACTGTCTATTGTTAGTGATTAAAACATCGTTAGGATCTTTAACTAGCAAACCTCCTAAGTTTTCATTACGTTGCAAGAAACCAACCCTTATACCAAAAGAGAGTCTTCCTTGCTTAAAATTTATTTTATATGAAGCGTTTCCATTAAAGTAAAAAGATTGAACAGTGGCCGTTGTTTCCTGAAGCACATTCAAACCAGCACCTATGCGCTGATAATTAAAAGGAATATGGCCACTAATACCTTGTAAAGACGGAGTACCTGCAGTAGTATTTAACCATTGTGTTTTATTAATCATCGAAACATTGATATGATCTTCTGTTCCTACGTAAGCAGGATTAAATAGCTGAATGGCATTTTGAAAGTTTGTGACTGCCAATTGAGTTTGCGCAAACCCCATCGTCGAAACGAAATTCAATAACACGACAAATAAAAATGGTCGCTTGCTTTTCATCGTTTGATGTATAAATTACCTTTATAAACCTTGTTCCATTTGTCGACTTTAGCCAGGTAATAATATGTACCCACAGGCAGTCCACCGCCGTTCCAATCGTTTTGATAATTGTCTTTACTGTAAACTACCTGATGCCATACATCAAAAACAGTCACCTGTACAGGAGGTGTTTTTTCAATATTTTTAATGTAGAACGTTTCGTTATCACCGTCACCATTTGGAGTAATTAATTCATAGATGACTAGATCTGTATCTACAGCCAATTCCACATCGATTCTCAATGTATCGAAAACACAACTACCTTGGTAAATGCTTACTGTATACCATCCCTGATCAGAAGAGGTTACAGATGGTATCATGATACTATCATTAAAAGAATAAGTAGCATTGGGTAAAGTCCACCGATAACTTACACCCGGAACATCCTGAACAGATAGTGATAACTCTTCACCCTCGTATATGGGCAAATCATTGGCAATGGCAAATACCGGGATCGGAGAATGTGTAAGGACATGAACATTCAATGTAGTCGATGCAGGTTGATAAATACTATCACCGTCGCTATAGGCTACAATGACATATGAATTATTCCCTTGAGGAGCAAAACGATTGGTTAAAGAATCTCCATTTGCTAATTTGTAATAAACAGGCAATCCAGAAGAACTGGTTGCATTTAATTGCAAGGTATCTCCACAATACATGGTATCTGCATTATGAAAAGTAATGGTTTGAGACAAACGATTATCTGCCACTTCTACTCTATTACTTTCTACTTGTATAGTAAGAAGTGGTGCGGCAGGATTAGTTACCAAACAAGAATAAAAACCACCGTCGCCAATTTCTGAAGCTGTATTTATTATTTTATAAGTTTGGGTTCCAAAGCAATGGTTGCTTTCAGAAACGTTAGAAAAGTTTGACTGCCATTGATACAAATTGCCAATACCACCTACTGAAATCTGGAGTGTAAACGGTTCTGATGCTTTTAAATAAATTTCGGGAAGATCAGGAACATTTGCGTGTTGTGGTGTATATAAATAGGTAAGATTAGGAATGGAACAGTTAGGAATTATATCGTCAAATGAAAGCGCGTTACTGTCTACATATAATTCTGACAATTTGGGAAAAGAAGTCAAGTCAGGGAAATTTTCAAAAAAATTCGAGGTAATCTTCATGTACGTCAGATTCGGTATATCACTG
>DATHPB010000336.1:0-3773 GCA_035484295.1 Cytophagaceae bacterium | reverse complement strand
AGAAAATGTACCTTTTTATTCCGATAAAAAACTTATGCATTCCATTATACAAAACCTGATTGAAAACCCTATTAAATACCTGGACACTAAAAAGTCAATCAATACCTTAGATATCAGAATATCTGTTACCAAAAAACTAACCGAGCTAATATTCACAGATAATGGATTGGGCATATCGAAAGAACATCAGAAACATATTTTTGATATGTTTTTCAAAGCCCATGAAAATGCCAATGGTACAGGGCTAGGCTTGTACATTGTAAAAACAACAGTAGAAAAATTAAAAGGTGTGATTCAATTGGACAGTGAGCCTGGCAAGGGATCTACTTTCATTGTCCGTTTTTAATTTTCTGTTGATTGACTTTTTTTATTAATTACATATACTGCTATAATACCTAGCAGTCCTCCAAAAATAGTATGTGTTTGAGGTTCTTCTTTCAGAAAAATCCAGGAGCCCATTGCAGCAGAAAATGGTACCAAGAAAATAAAACTACTCGCCTTGCTAGCACCTAATCTAGCAGTTGCTACAAAATAAAAAGTAGTAGCAAAAGCTGTTGTAACGACAGCACTGAATAACATGTTCAACCAAAAGGTTGTATCACTGGAACGGCAAAGTTTGATGTTTGCATCGATGCTTGTAAATGTTAACATCAATACAGAGCAACAAGCATACATCCATAAACTGTAGGCAATCGGTGAACCGTAACGGGAAGATCTTGCAGTAAACAAACTCAATATTGCCCAGGTAATTGTAGCCAATACAAAATACATATTACCCGATGCTAAAATACTCTTCCAATCGTCCCATATTTTCAATAAAACAGCACCTGCCAATATACCAATGAACAATCCGATCGTTTCATTTTTAGTTGGTTTTCGTAAAGTAAACAACAACATGATGGCATAAGAAATAATAGGATTCAAAGTGGTAACCAATACTCCGCCCGCTCCGGCTTTCCCATGAGCCAAGCCTTCAAAAAACAAATAATTATAAAGTGTCATCAATACGGCTGCACCTGTTAACGGGAGCCATCCATTGACCTTTACCAACATTTTTTCTTTCAAAAAAAACAATACAGCAAATAATGCGATAAATGTAATTGACAAGCGTAAGGTCGCTACACTGGTTGTTTCACCGTAACCTGATAAAACTTTGCCCGAAGCCCAACTTAGTCCCCAACAAAACATACTTACCAGCATTCCGATAAAGAATTGACGTTCTTTATTTTTTTCCGTCTCGATACTCTTGCTCATGAATCAAATAAAATAAGGCAAACAAAAAAGGCAAACATTAATGTTTGCCTTCGTTATGAGAAACTTTGCAACATTCGGGAAGTGCTTCGTGATTTTTTTCATTCATGGGATAAGCCTTCGTTCCATGTCCCAGTTGTGCGCATTCTTTTTCTATTGTTGTGCGATCGGTTTTCGTACTGTCATAGGCTACATGAAGGACTTCTTCGTTGACATTGTATTTGACTTGCGCAACGCCAGGCATACTCTTTACACCTGATTCCAAGCGATCTTTGCACATGTCACAGTTTCCTCTTACGTAAAAAGATTCGTCTTTTAAAGAACCTTTGCTGCAGGCGTACAACACAACAGATAATGTTGCAATGAATATAAAGCGAATGGGAGTCTTCATGTGTCTTTTTTATTTAAATATATGTATTTAATACGAATACCAAAAAATATAATTAGCGTTTCAAGAGCAAAAAGAATGTATTGACCTTGAATTATGCTGCTTCGTTTGCTGACATATCCTTTAAAATAAATTTGACCATTTAGTAATAAATGGCTAATATTGTGGTCTGAATAATAGTATTATGGCAAATATATCTGATGTTTCAAGAGGTTCATTTCTGCGCTTCAATAATGAACTGGTAGTGGTTACGGAATATGAACACCGTACTCCCGGTAACCTTCGTGCTTTTTACCAAGTAAAGATGCGTAATGTAAAAACTGGTAAATTCGTTGAAAACCGTTTCCGTGCTGGTGAAGACGTGGAAATGGTAAGAGTAGATGTTAAGGATCAACAATATTTGTATCAGGAAGGAGACAGCTATGTCGTAATGGACAATGAAACCTTCGATCAAATTTATGTTCCTGCAGATTTATTCGGCGACAGCGCTAAATTTTTGAAAGAAGGCATGAATGTAAGGATATCCTTTGATGGAGATCTTCCTGTTTATGCAGAATTACCTCAAAATGCTGAACTGGAAGTAACATATACTGAACCCGGAGTCAGAGGCGATACAGCGACCAAAACGTTAAAACAAGCAACGTTGGAAACGGGTGCTATTGTTAACGTTCCTTTGTTTGTAAACATTGGAGAACGTATTAAGATAGATACGAAGACAGGTGATTATATTGAAAGAGTAAAATAAAAGAACGCCCAGTTGTCAATGGACAACAATTGTAGTAATAATAAATGAAAATCCCATCCTGCTAAAGCAAGATGGGATTTTTTATGTCATACTTAAACAATTTCTTATAAAAATATTAGTAGTAATATGGCCATAATGATAAAGGACAGGTACATCAGAGCATCTACCCGGATATATTCTTTGTATTTTTTATAAAACTCAATCAGCCCTTTCATAACTTGCACTTAGATCACTAAAGATAGACATTTTATGAAAAAGATTCAACTGGATATCTCAGGCATTAAAACTCAATACCCAAGGGCTTGGAAAGATTTCGAGGATTTTTATGGAGAGCTAAAAGAAACTTATTCTTATCAAGAGACTTTAGCATTTGAGCATTATCCTTTTGAATACCAGTTGGGCATATTCTTTCGTTTTTTTATTGACAACGGTATGGAACTCGATGTGTGCAACATAGAGTTTGAAATGATTCCTGCTGTAATAGAAGAAAATTTCAAAGGACACAACCAGTCGGTTGCTCATTATTCATAAAATATACTTTCTCCTACTTTAAATAGGTTTTCTGCAATGCTTCCATGACATGGTATGCAGCAGGACAGATGTGAGTATTTTTAAGCGTGAGATCCAATAGCTGACCAAACTTACGTCTATCGGTATGAGGATATTCTCTGCATGCCTTAGGTCTGTCTTCGTATACACTGCAATAATTATCCGCACCTAAAAAAGGACAAGGCAACTGTTTCAATACCCAATCACCGTCTTCATCCAATCGTAAATACTGATCGCGAAAATCTATGTCTTTCATACGAAAGTGCTGAGCCAGACGATTGATATCTCTATCTGTAAACAATGGACCTGTAGAAGTACAACACATCGCACATTCCAGACAGTTGATGCATTCGAAGGCTTTCTCATGCGCCTCTTGAGCTCGTTGATCTAAGTCTGCCGGTTTTTTCTTTTTCAGAAATTTAATCAAACGTTTGTTCTCTGATTCAGACTTTTTACCGAGTTCGTTTTGGCGCTGGGGATCAAACAAGTGGTTACTGTCCATTAAAGATTACATTTTCAAAATCTTGAACTCCACTCTCCTGTTCTTCGCACGGTTTTCTTCTGTATCGTTAGGTACAGAAGGAGTAGATTCGCCATAACCTTTTGCCAGCATACGCTCCTTGTTGATTCCTTTTTGAGTAAGGAAACGAACAACAGATTCCGCTCTGTGTTGAGACAATTTGGCATTGTATTCATCACTGCCTTTGTCATCGGTATGTGCAGAGATTTCAACAGTCATGGTAGGGTTAGTATTGAGTAATTCGATGACACGCTCCAATTCCAATTCCGATTCTTTGGTAAGCGAAGAGGAATCAAAATCAAAAAACAAATTGTTCAGTC
>DATHPB010000335.1:0-5112 GCA_035484295.1 Cytophagaceae bacterium | reverse complement strand
GAAGATGCACCTTGGCCTGCAACCAAAGACGAATTGATCGACTTCTCTTCTCGTTCTGGTGCACCCATGGAAGTGATCGAGAACCTTCAAGAATTAGAAGACGACGGACAGCCTTACGAAAACATTGAAGAAATCTGGCCGGACTATCCAACAAAAGACGATTTCTTTTTCAACGAAGACGAATATTAAAAATTCCAAAGAGCCGGTTTCATCCGGCTCTTTTATTTTATTGCACGAACAGTGACTACTCTTTCGGTTCAACAACTTCAGGTCCCTTATTCCAAAAAAGAATTGCTTCCTGTTTTTTCATTTGAGATAACAGCGCCTGTGCTTGTATTTATAACCGGTCCGAATGGCATTGGGAAATCTAGTTTCTTAAAACAAATCATCGGAAAATTAACCAGTAAAAATGCGGTTCTTATTAACAACAAATTGCTTCATGATTACTCTTTACAAGAACGAGCTAGTCTTATAGGTTTTTTAGAACAACATCATTCCATCCATTTTCCGCTGTTGGTAAAAGATCTCGTGGTCATGGGACGCTTTGTTTATAAAGCTCCTTTGGAATCCTACACTTCTAAAGATTACGAAATGGTCGCGCATGTACTGAAAGAACTCAACATAGAATACTTATACCATAAAAATTTCCTGCAATTGTCCGGAGGAGAGCAACAACTTTGTTTACTCGCTCAATTGGCTTTACAAGATCCGGCCATCATTATTTTAGATGAACCAACGCAAAGTCTAGATCTTCATAATAAAGAACGTGTCTTTAATTGGATGAGGAAACAAGTAAATGAAAAAGGTAAAATAGTATTGTGTGTAACTCACGATTTGCACTGGATCACGAAAGAATCAGGTTTTTTACTTGCTCTTAACCATTCAGCAATAGAACTAGAACCACTTGATGAAACATTGGTTTTAAGAACCATAGAGAAACTCCGAAAGCAATTTTAAAATTCAAATTTTTTCAACATCGCCTCAGCCAACGCTAAATCCTCGGGAGTAGTTATTTTAATATTTTCATAGCTACCGTCAATTAAATTGATCTTTGCTCCAGCCGCTTCTGCAACCGCTGCATCATCCGTAAATAAGGGGGATTCCTCAACGGAAAATGCTTTGGTAATCGTAGACAGCAAAAAAGTTTGTGGAGTTTGCATGATACGATGCATGGAACGATCAACAGCAGTGTTCTTTCCTTTTTCTATCTTTCTTATAGAATCTTTCAAAGGAACAGAAACAACCGCGTTACCCAACTGTTCTGCCGAAGTATAAGAATTTTGTAATATTTTTTTACTGATGAAAGGACGAACACCGTCATGAATAGCAACGACAGCTTTGTCATTATCTTGTATGCTGTTCAAACCATTACGAACAGATTCAAACCTTGTCTTTCCTCCAGGAACAATGAGATGGGGAATATTAAATTGATACTTGGTACACAATTGTTTCCAACGATCGATTTGTTCAGCAGGTAATACGACAATGATGTGAATCTTATCCGAGAACCCGGAAAATCGCTTAATGGTGTGCATAAGAATTGGTGCATTACCCAACGATAAAAATTGCTTTGGGATTTCAGCACCCATGCGGGTTCCTGATCCACCTGCTACTATGATTGCGTACCTGTTCATAGGGTACAAATATAAAAGCTCCGGGCAAATATCCTACCCAGAGCTTTTAAAACAGTTTTAATTTTACAATTACAAAATTAACATGCAGTCACCGTAACTCAAGAAATTATATTTTTCTTTTACAGCCGTTTTGTATGCTTTCATGATTAAGTCGTATCCTCCAAATGCACAAGCCATCATAAGAAGGGTAGATTCAGGTGCATGAAAGTTTGTGATCAACGCATCAGCAATTTTAAAGTCATATGGAGGAAAAATAAACTTATCCGTCCATCCTTGGTTAGGTTTCAATCTATTATTGGCAGTTGTAGAAGTCTCTAGTGTTCTTAAACACGTTGTACCTACAGCAACAACTTTTCTTTTATTATCCAATGCTTTGTTGACAATGTCTGCCGTGCTGGCAGGAATGATATAATTTTCACTATCCATTTTATGCTTGGTTAGGTCTTCGACGTCTACCTGACGGAATGAGCCTAAGCCGACATGTAAAGTAATGGGAGCAATTTCAACACCATTTATTTCCAAACGCTTCATTACCTGTTTCGTAAAATGAAGTCCTGCAGTTGGTGCAGCCACAGCACCTTTATGTTCTGCAAAAATGGTTTGATAACGTTCTCTGTCTTCCGGTTCGATCTTACGTTTGATGTACTTAGGCAGAGGGGTTTCACCTAACGTGTCTACAACACGTGCAAAATCATCGGCATTTCCATCAAACAGAAAACGAATGGTCCTTCCTCTGGAAGTAGTATTGTCTACCACTTCAGCCACGAGCTGACCGTCTCCGAAATACAGCTTATTACCTACCCTTATTTTACGTGCAGGATCTACCAATACATCCCACAAATGCATTTCTGCATTCAGTTCACGAAGTAAAAAAACCTCGATTTTCGCGTTCGTTTTTTCTTTGTTCCCATACAAACGAGCAGGAAAAACTTTGGTATCATTGACCACCATCACATCTCCGTCTCCAAAGTAATTGATGATGTCTTTAAATTGTTTGTGTTCAATAGTACCTGTTTTTCTATTGATGACCATCATCCTTGCTTCATCTCTGTTAGGAGCAGGATGCATTGCCAATAATTCGAGGGGGAGACCAAATTTAAATTCTGAAAGCTTCATATACTTAATATTACGGTATTAAGATTTAATTATTTAAAGGGTGCGAAGTTAACAAGTTTTTTGGTTAGAAATAGGCTTTCTTCTTATTTTAAGGTTTCTGTGGATAACCTCATCAATGATATAACTAAACCATTTCGCCTTTTCCTGTATCTTTAAAACCATGAAAACAACTCTGTTTACCTCCTTCCTGGGTTGGTTAAAAATTATTGGATGGTTAGAAGGTATATCTTTCCTTCTGCTCTTGTGCATTGCTATGCCTTTGAAATATTACGCGGGTAAACCTGAAGCCGTAAAGCATGTAGGAATGGCACATGGCGTACTTTTTATAATCTACTTATTGTTGGTAGCTGTAGTTAGCTTAAAGCAAAAATGGCCTTTCAAAGAAATCATCATTAGTGTTATCGCTTCTTTTATTCCGTTAGGTACTTTTTACGCAGAAAAAACAATTTTTTCAAAGAAATAGAAGTTAAAACTTACAAGTACATCTAAGGGGATAAAAGAAACATCTTTTGTCCCTTTTTTATTTTTCCCTTTGATTATTGTAAGAACCAAAGATCTAATCTGTAGAATAAAGTGACTAGCTATCATTTATTTGCGATTACTCTCCTTTTCTCCATTTAAAAACATTGAGGGCTTATGATAAGACAAATACGCTTCCTTCTGGTTATGTGTTTTTTATCCCAAAACATTACATCATTAGCTCAGTGTGTGACGACACCCGTATCAAGCTTGGTAAAGAATGGTGATTTCTCTTCTGGAAATACTCAATTCGTAAGCGGTTATACTTATTGCTCATCAGCTAATTGTTTATATCCAGAAGGCAATTATGCCATAGGAAAAAACGCAAACTTTTACCATGGAAATTTTGTCGGTACCGATCATACAACGGGTACGGGTAATTTCATGATTGTCAATGGAACAGGAGTACCCAATACCATTGTATGGCAACAAACAATTACCGTTAAAACCAACACCAATTATAACTTTTCATCCTGGGTGTCAACCATGGATGCGGCAAGTCCTGCCAAACTTCAATTTGAAATCAATGGTGTGACAATTGGCAGTGTATTTAATGCGCCATCCACCACATACACTTGGCAAAATTTCTTTAACACCTGGAACTCGGGAAGTGCAACATCCGCTGTTATTACGATCCTCAATCAGAATACTACACTTAATGGCAATGACTTTGGGCTGGATGATATTTCATTTATTGAAATTTGTGGTACAACCCAACCCAATCTTGGGCCAGACCGCTTACTGTGCGGTGTTGGTTCTGTAACAGTAGACACTAATGTTCCTCATACTTCCACAACAAATATCAATTGGAGCGACGGTACCAGTGGATCTGGTCTTGGCGCTCCATATACCAAAACCATTACGGCAGCTGGCACTTATTGGGTCTGCGTACAAGATGGTTCTTGTTTCAAAACAGACACCATAAAAATTACCGCCAGCTTTTCTATTGACCTTGGTGCCGACTTTACACTTTGTGCAAGCACCGCTGTAAAACTAGATGCAGTGTATAACAATGCCTTTACGACCTATCAATGGTATAAAGATGGAGCGATTGTTCCAGATTCAACCGGCAGAACCTTTACAGTGCGCGCGCCCGGTACTTACCGTGTAGACGTGACAGATGCCAGCTGTCATTTGACAGAATCTGATCAAGTAGTGGTAAATGCGGTTTCTGCTATTCCTAAAGACGGCAGCTATTGCCCGCCAACACAAGCTAAATTTGAGGTTGTTCCAAATCCTTCAGGAGGATTCAAATGGTACGATGCTCCAAGCGGTGGGACAGTAATGGGTACGGGCAATATCATTAGCCTCACCATAACAGGCACAAAAACCATGTATGCGGAAGATACTACTGCCTTTCAATATTCCGTAGGACCTGATTCTTTATTTCCATCCACACACGACGAAGCTGTAATCACAGCAAATTACATCGCATTCAATGCCTTATCTTCTTTTACATTGGATGAAGTAACTGTTTTTGCAAAAATTTATAGTCCTAGTACGCCTTTAACGATCGTTACTAAATTAAGAAATAGCAGTGGTACTATTATCGCACAAACTTCTACCAATGTTATAGGTCCTCCTATTGTACCAGCTGGTAATGTATGGCCATTCAACTTGAGTTTGAATTTCAATGTGCCTGTCGGAACCGGTTATCAATTGGGACATGATGGAACATCAGGTTCGTTAACATGGGCTTCAGGTGGCAGTAATGTAGTCAATTGGTCTAGTTATAAAATCAATGGCATTATACAACTCAACAGCATCAATAATAGCTATTGGGGATCTTGTCCAACATGCTATGGCTATGCTTACAACTGGAAGATATCAAAAGGGAATACGT
>DATHPB010000334.1:0-3804 GCA_035484295.1 Cytophagaceae bacterium | reverse complement strand
AAAGGCTTTTTCTACAAAACACTGAGAAGCTTCGTCAAAGACTACGAGGTCAAACAAGGCATGCATGGGAAACACTGTGGATGCGGTTTCCGGAGAAACCAGCCAACAGGGAATCAGATCCAATATTTCTTCTTCGTGTTGGGAAATCAGTTTTCGCACGGGCCATACGCTTCTTTTCTTATTGACCTGATGATTCAAATCACGGTAAGTAACTTGCCGGTTGAGTCGGTTATATTGAATACCCGAGTAAACCCATTCTCTCAATTTGATTTTCAAAAATTCCAAAGAAATAGCATAACGCCTGTCGATGAGTGTTTGTAATTCTTGCTCCTTCATCTCCCACTCAGGTGTAGAAACGGTCTTCAAAATCGGAAATACTCTTTCTTTCTCTTCTATCCAGGCACGGTATAAAGATTGTTTCCAGGTTTCTACAACTAATGTCTTATCATCCGCAGCTACCTCCCGAATCACTTTATGAAAGGAAGTAAACAAAGCAATGTTGAGGTTATGCTTGAGTTGTTCATAACCCAACCAACGTTCGAAACGATGAGTAACAAACGTTGTCCATTTTTCTCTATAACTGTTCTCTGCAAATAAAAGATCTACTGTCTTGGGCTTCCAATGCAAAAAATACGGCGACAACACTTCGTTTCTTTCCTGTACGATATGGACCAACTCGTCCAGCCGGTCTTTGAAGTATGGAGTGGTTCTCCATAACGATTCCAACGCAGGGATATCAGAAGCTCGCTCCATCTCCTGATGCATCCGATCAAAAACTTGTAGTTGTTCATTGAATAGGATGACCGACAATTTTTCCGGTTGAAAAATAAAAGGATATACACTCCATTTCTCTTGTAAATCATTCAATGCATCGATGGAGGCAAACATTTCATTCAATACCGATAAGTTTTTTTTATTTCCGTTCAGTTTATTAGTGGCCATCCATGCTTCTAATTTTTTGTCACCAAACGGAAGTTTTAGTTGAAAAATCAATCGATGCCAAATACTCTGCGAAGCCTTGCTAATCTTTCCCTTCCAAACCCTCACTTGTTCGATAGTAGGATAAACCACCAATCGATCCAGCTTTTTAAAATTCAAATCCACAACAGTTTTCCAATGATTGATTTTATCTTTGGGAAATTGACGAAACACATCTGATGAAACGTCATGACGATATATCAAAGATTCCTTCGTCCAGGTTTTTATTTCTTGCATCCACGATACAGCAAAAGAAAAATCAATTGATGTCAATAAATTTTCTTTTTCGTTCCATTCCTGCAATCGATAAATGATAGGAGGTACCTGTTTCAACAGGGTTAACATTTTCTCTTTGTCTTCTATCGATAAATGTTGGTTGACTGCGGCATGGATCAATTCGAAATCGTATTCAATAGCAGAGTGGTAAAATAAAAATTGCTCGAGATCTGCACGCTTGCTTTCTATCTCATTGGCAGGTACACTTTGAAACTCAAGGTCCAGATTGACCGCACGAAATGCCCTGTCAGACTTCAGGTATAATGCATGTGCAGATTCTCCTCCTACCTGTACATCGTACAACGCTTGTTTGTATTTGGAGAAAAATTCGATCAAGCGTGCAACAGAAGATTGAATTCTTGAAAACTCCTTTTCCAATACAATCGTATCAGGATGTATATTTTGGTTTTTATATTGTTCAGACGATTGGATCTGATGCGCGATCTTCTCAAACAGTTCTTTCTTGCCGGCAATTGAATCGTGCAACAAGGAAACAAACGGTTCCAGTTCGATGGATTGAAGACGTTGATAAATCACATCCAGTGCGGCTTTCTTTTGACATACAACTAATACTTTTTTTCCCTTACCTAAAAATTGTGCGATAAGGTTGCAGATCAACTGGGTCTTTCCACTTCCAGGAGGACCTTGAACTACCAGTGATTGTCCCGAAGATACCTTAGAGATAATGGTTTCCTGAGAGCCGTCTACTGCTAAAGGTGTAAACTCAAGAGAGGGTATTTTGCCACTCTCTTCCACTTTGTACTGGTCTGCCAGCAACGTTTCCAGCGTATGATCACTGGTTTTTTCTTTGAGTAGATCGTAATCGGAATGAATATAAGAAGCCGATTGAGGGAATAAGCCCATCACGGCATAAGGTTTTAATTGATATTGTCCAGCGGGATACACAGACAATAAATCTGATTTGTTCTTGGGTAAAAAATGAATCAGATTGTCCGCCAAAAATTCTCTTTCAAATGAAGGATGCCAGCCCTGTCGCTTCAATTCTTCCAGCAATCCTATACGAAAATCCCGATCAGGTTTATCTTCCAATGCTGCTACCGGTGCTTCAAGCCAGGTTGAATCAAAGTTATACTCTTCAAAATAAGACAGCGACAAGAACAACGACCTGTTCCAGAACGGTTCGTCCAACACACCTTTCTCCAAAAACAATTCTCGACCGCTTTGTCTCAATTGGTAAGGGAAAAAAATAAGCGGTGCACGCAAAGGCATTCCATTTTTCAACACCCCTTCTACAAAAGGCCAACCGATGTAAAAATCTGCACTGCCAGTCTCGTCTAAAATCAATTGCCGCGTGCGAATCAGCTTCTTGGCTTCTTCCAATATTTCCTCTAATGCTTCAGTTGAAAGGTGTTTGACATCGGCAATCTTAACGGATGTTTTGCCTGCCAGCAAAGCCTTTACAACATCCAACGAAGAAAGCGTGGACAGGTAGTCCCAACTTTTCAAATCAGAAAATTTTCCTTTGTAAACCTTCGGCAAAAAAACCGATCTATTGGACGAAGAAAGGTCTAATAGTCTGTTTCGGAATATATTGAGCAGGTCTTTCAACGTTTTGATTTTAAACAAATATACCAATTGAGGAGGAAAGGCGGATGAATAATTGTCTTAATAGGCTTTTTTTTTCATCTTACAAAACATTAATCCACATGAACCCGATCCATCCGCTTTTAAGCATCTGCATTCCCGTAAAGGATTTTGACGTTCATCCTTTAGTGGATGCGTTGCTAAAGGAAGTCCGGGAACAACAGCTTTCTATCGAGATCCTTATTGTGGAGGATGGATCGGATGCTTCGGGAAAACTTCTAAACGATAGCCTACACCAAGAACCAGAAGTTTCTCTCTTCTCTTTTGAAAAAAACAAAGGGCGTTCGGCTGCGCGTAATTACATGGCACAAAAAGCCCATGGAGAATATCTCCTATTCATTGATGCCGATTCTCTTCCTGTCAGCCCCAGGTTTATTTCTATTTACCTGGATCAACTTCGATCGGATGTCATCCTATCAGGAGGCCGCCATTACAGTGACTTGTATCGGACACCCGGACATCTGCTGCATTGGAAATATGGTATCCACCGCGAAATCGCTTCTGCTATAAAAACCAATCGCGTAGGATTTCAATCCAATAATTTTCTGATTAAAAAATCTATTTTTGATATTATTCGGTTTGACGAATCGCTGGTCTTATATGGTCATGAAGATACCTTGTTTGGTATCATGGCAAAAGCTCATGGCATAGCAGTTGCAGGAATTGACAACCCTGTTATTCATACTTGCCTGGAAACAAATGAAGTTTTTTTAAACAAAACGGAAGATGGAGTCATTTCTCTCCTTCAAATCATCAGACAAAAAGCTTTGTACCCTGACGGTATAGAAAAGGAATTCAAGTTGTGGGCGGTGTATGAAAGACTCTACCAGTACAAACTGACAGCATTGCTGCATCTGCTGTCATTCGCCATTGCACCGATTAAAAAAATATTGCTGAGCCTTGCAGGTCCGCTTGTGTTGTTCGACTTTTACAAACTTTTACTGT
>DATHPB010000333.1:0-7095 GCA_035484295.1 Cytophagaceae bacterium | reverse complement strand
GCTCCGGCTTCGTCCAATTGACGGGGCATCAGGCGGGGAGCAAATTCAATCACATGGGTTTCCAATCCCAAGTCGGCTACTGCTTTTGCCGCTTCCAATCCGAGCAAACCTCCACCGATGACGGCGCCTTTCTTTGCTTTTTTTGAATAGTCCATGATAAGATCCAGGTCTTCGATGGTTCGGTATACAAATACACCGTCTTTTTCAGAACCAGGTATAGGAGGGACAAATGCTGCAGAACCCGTAGCCATGACCAGTTTATCGTAAGAAATGACAATACCTTTCATGGAAGTGACCGTTTTATTAACCGGATCAATTTGTGAAACAGGATCACCTAATAGGAGTTGAATGTTATTTTTAGCGTACCATTCTAAAGGTGCCATGGTCAATTCCTCCACCGTTTTGCCTTCAAAGTAAGAACTGAGATGAACCCTGTCGTATGCCGGACGAGGTTCTTCTCCAAAAACAATGATTTCATAACTGGCAGACTCATTTTTAGCAACTAGCTTTTCACAAAATTTATAACCTACCATTCCATTTCCGGCTACTACGATTTTCTGTTTCATGATCTTCTTGTTTTTATAAATACCCAAAAAGGAGTTGAAAATTATTGCTGTTATTCTAATTATTTATACTTATTTATTATTTATGGTTAAAAAAATAAGCATTTAAAACCTTTTTCTATTCCTTTTGGTAAAAATAAGTAGAAAAAATAAGTATAAAAACTAAATGCTATAAATAATTGAGTATATTTACTTAATATTATCACAAGGTCATAATTGAATATTATGAAATAACTCCACTAAATGGTTTTTACGACTGTATTAGAGCATTGTTAGAATCTTTGGGTATCTGTATAAATAAATATTAGTTATAAATACTTAGGTATGAAACTGCATGATAATCCTCGCATTACACTGGTCGGAGCAGGTCCTGGCGATCCGGAATTGATCAGTATAAAAGGTATGAAAGCCATCCAATCGGCAGACGCGATTTTGTATGATGCATTGGCTGGAAAAGAATTGTTGGATTACGCACCTGATCATTGTACAAAACTGAATGTTGGAAAAAGAGGAGGATGTATTTCTCACCAGCAAAGCACGATCAATGAATTACTGGTACACTGTGCTTACAAGTATGGTCATGTGGTCAGGTTAAAAGGAGGAGATCCGTTTGTTTTTGGGAGAGGGTACGAAGAAGTGATATACACCCAAAAACATGGTATTCAAACTACGGTTATACCTGGGATATCAAGCAGTATATCCGTACCGGCTTTAGAGGGCATTCCATTAACGGTAAGAGGCATCAATGAAAGTTTTTGGGTGACCACAGCCACGTTGAGTACAGGAGAACTATCCAATGATATAAAATTAGCTGCAAGTTCTTCCGCTACTGTTGTTATTCTTATGGGACTTCAAAAGATAGAAGAGATCATGCAACTTTTCAAACAGAATGGTAAAGAACATTTACCTGTAGCAGTGATTCAAAACGGTTCTCTCGCTTCGCAAAAAGCAGTATTGGGACATGTCAATTCTATTGTAGATGAAGTGAAACAACAACAGATTGCTTCACCGGCAATTATTGTAGTAGGTGAAGTGGTAAAACTCCATAAGAATTTTGAGAGAGAAGCGTTTCTGCAAATGGTTATGCAGTCCGTGAAATAATTGTTTAATAAAAATATTCGAATGGTGAAAGAAGAACAACACATGACACAAGGCTGGATCTGGAGCATTCTATGTGCTTGCGTTGGAGTATGTGGCTGGGGAATTATCAGGCACATGACCCTGCAAATCGATTCTGAAGGGCAATCGATCTCAACCATCTATATGTTTTGGTTTGCTGTCATCCCTTGTCTGATATTAGTGTATTTCTATAGGAATAAACTATACACCTCTTACGATCAGGAAGGCATAAAAATAAAATATTTCCCTTTTGGGAGAAAGCTGATTCGTTGGAATGAAATCAAGAGAATAGAATTAGTGGAGATGGATTTGTTCACGCACTCCGTCTGGCGTAGCAAAGAACACGGTATGGTATATAATGCTAAAGGAAATACGCTATTGAAAATAGAAACAGAATCAGAAAATATGTTGATTGGAACATCTCTTCCCAACGAGATCAGGCATGTCGTGAATACCTATTACTATAATACTTGAAGCTTCTACTTTATTTATTAAACAAGAATATTTATGGAAGATGCAACGGTTAAACCAGACTATTTCGTTCAGGGAAGAATATGGATCGATTCGGATAAAGGACCTTTTCTTGGGTTTGGAAGAGTTCAACTTTTAAAGAAAATCCGTGAGTATGGTTCTATCTCTCAAGCTGCCAAATCTATGGGGATGTCGTATCGACAAGCATGGCAGCTGATTGAATCAATGAACATGAAGGCGTGCCATCCATTGGTCATTAAGTCTACGGGTGGTAAGGGAGGTGGAGGAGCAACAGTTACGGAAGTTGGGGAAAAGATGATTGGAGTATACGAAGCTTTGGATGTTGCATTCCTTGAATTTATAGAAATGAAGTCGAAGGAAATGAAGTTTTAATATTAGAGTTTGTTTTTTAAACGCTTGTGACTTAATGACAAGATGGATGGTAAGGTATTAAAATTTAGCCCCCAAAGATACATAGAAAGATCTTCCCTGAGCGGGTATAATTCCAGGACCAGGATATTCATCTGTTCGCTTGGTGAAATACCTGCTGTCAGCTATGTTGTTAACACCAGCCTTGATATTATAATTTCGAATTTTATAGGTGGCAGATACATCCATTACAGTGTATGCCGGTATTACCCCAATTAGTGCATCACTGCTGTATACGGTGTTATTAGCATCGCCGTAAGACATACCTGTACTGCTTAATTGATAAGTAATGGAAAAACCTTTTATTCCATAAGTGACACCCAGTCTGTTGATCGTTTGTGGAGCATATTCTACTCTGTTGCCTACAATCGATAAGCCATTGTCCGCATTACCACTGGTGTAGCGTGCATCAATGTAAGCGAAGGAATTAAATAGGCTAATGTTCCCAATTTTAGGGTTTTCCGTAAAAATCTTCAAAGGATTAATCTCTACATACGTTTCAATTCCTTTACTTTCACTGTTTCCTGTATTGGTTCTTAAGGTATAAGGATTTCCTGTGTTAGGATCTGTAAGAGTAACTAATCCAATTCTTCTGTTGTATTGTAAATAGAAAACCCCGAGATCAAAGTTCAGGAAATTGCCGATTGTTCCTCTCCATCCTAAATCAGCATTGTAGCCATAGGCATCTTTCATATTAGGATCAATCTTAGAAGTAACACCAATAGGGGTAAGTGAGGAGTAATCCATAGGTCGATAGGCTTGCGACCAGTTGGCGTAAATGTTAGTTGTCTTTGTAATTTTATATTGTGAACCTACACCACCAAGAGCTATAAATCGGTTTCGTGAGTTGTTACTGTTCACTCTTACATCTCCATTACCTGTATCGGTTATATAGCCGTTAATGGTTGAATTAATAAACTCATACCGGAATCCCGGAGTAATAGACCATTTAGGACTGATTCTGAAAATATGCTCGATAAACGGTGCAAAATTGGTTGTAGTGAAATCAAGTGAATATTCATAATCTCCACCGTATAACGTCAGATCAAAATCAGATCCTGTAGAGCCGGGGCCGCCTCCTTGTCTTTTCATTTTACCATAGAAGAAACGAATACCTCCTGCAATACTATTCTTCATTCCAAGAAAAGTATAATTGCTTAGTATACGTGCTTCAGTTGTAGAACTTGAAAATGCTTCTCTTTGTACTTCTCTTTGTACATATGAATTGGTAACCGGACTGATGCTATCTGCTTGTTCAGGACCGCCATCTTCATTTTTCCAAACTAAGTTACGTTCACTTATTAAATAAGCTGATTTAACAGATACCGTTGTGCTTGGTGATAACTTATATTCCAGAGTTCCGGTTATGATATTCCAGGGGCTGTTCAACCAATTTCTTGCACGAAAAGATTGACGACTATCTTCATTAAATTCTTGATCGGTCAAGCCTCCCGGCATTTGTATCCTGTTTCTTAAAATAGTGTATTCCAATCCGACTTTTAACTTGTCCGTTGCTTGATAATCTATCTTGGCATAACCGGTCAACGAACTGAATCCTGAGTTTGGACGCCATCCCTGAGAATTTTTATATTGTGCGTAAGCATAATAGCTGACTTTTTTTACGGTACCTCCGACTGAGTGGAAGGAATTGAAGAGACCATAGCTACCGCCGGTCTGTTGCATGATGTATTCAAACGGTTTATTTTTTGGACCTTCTTTCATTACAAAATTCACGGTGCCTCCGAATTGGGGGCCGAATTGCAAGGATGCGGCTCCTCTTACTACTTCAATCCGTTGTACGGCTTCCATTGCAGGATTATAATATGATTCGTTATATCCATATATATCTGATGTGATATTGTATCCGTTTTGTCTCGTATTCATTTCGACAGATTGTGTTGGATTCAATCCTCTTAATCCAAAGCCATTAGATGGGAAACCACCACCTTCCGTTTCAGAAAAGTTCATTCCTGGAATTCTTCCTAAAATTTGACGAGGATTGTTTTGAGCTTTATTGGCGTCAAGGCTATCCAATATCAACACTTCATTTTTCTTTCCTGCATATATCACAGTGCCCAAAGTTTCAGGAAGATTTCCAATACCATTTTTAGATCTTGTGCCAATTACGACAACTTCACCCATTTGATTAAGGGCATCAGTAAAAGGAATCTCAACAGTCGTTACCTCTCCTGATTTCACTTGAACATTTATGTCTTGTGATGCATAATTTATATTTTCCGCATTGATGATGTAATTGCCGGCAGGAACATTTTTGAAGACAAAATTACCATGCTGATCAGTAGATGTAAAAAAGTCTGTGTCTTTTATACGGACGGAAACACTGTCCAAAAGCTTTCCACCTGTACCTGATATTTTACCCTTTATTTCGCCATTTTCTGATGGAGTTTGTGCTGTTGAAAAAGTCGAATTTAGCGTAAGTAAAAACAGTAGAATGCTAAACACCCTTATAAAAGAGAAGGGAAGTAAAAGACCTATATTTTTTTTCATTGTTAAGTATTGGGGGGAATTACCCGATTTGTTAATTTGTATTTAGACTGATTACAAATAAACGAGATAAATTCTGAAATATTCCTGAAATTGGTAAGATTTCTTTTAGATGGGGTAAAATAATAGACAGAAGAGAACTTAATCTAAAGGAATTTTAGACTATAAAGAGGGGTTTTAGAAAGCTGCTATGCAGTTGATAGTGTTAGAGTTGTATAGTACAAAAAGTTCCCATCAGTTTGATACACTGTTACGTAATTGAAGTGCTACGATATTTTCCACATGATGCGTGTGGGGAAACATGTCAACGGGCTGCACCTGTTCGATATCGTATTTTTCGGAGAGCAGCTCCAGGTCACGCGCTTGTGTAGCCGGATTGCAACTTACATATACGATGCGTGGTGCTTCTAATCTCAACAGAACATCTATTACATCGTTGTGCATGCCTACACGTGGTGGATCAGTAATGATGACATCGGGCTTGCCATTGGTTGCAATGAAATCCTCGGTGAAAATATCTTTCATGTCACCGGCGTAAAATACAGTGTTGTGAATGTTGTTGATGGATGAATTGAGCTTTGCATCTTCGATCGCCATAGGTACAGATTCTATGCCGACCACTTTCTTGGCCTGATGTGCAATAAAATTTGCAATCGTTCCTGTACCTGTATACAAGTCATACACCGTTTCTATTCCCGTCAGCTTGGCCATGCTGCGTGTCAGTTTGTATAACTCGTATGCTTGAGAGGGGTTGGTTTGATAAAATGATTTGGGACTGATGCGAAACGTCAATGCTTCCATGCGTTCCTCAATGTAGCCTTTCCCTTTATACAAGACCAAATCCAAATCGTAGATGCTGTCGTTCTTTTTGAGATTGATGGTATAGTAAAGCGTACCGATTTCAGAAAAAGTGGAAACCAGGTACTGACAGGTTTTTTCAATCCATTCCCGTTCATCTTTTCCAAATTGTACAATCAACATGAATTCTCCTTCTTGGGTATTTCTGATCGTAATACCTCTTAAAAATCCTTCGTTCGTTTTCAAATCATAGAATGGATAGTCATTTTCCAACATGAATGTTCTCATACCGTTGCGAATGGCATTGGAGGGTTCAGCCTGATGATGGCAATGCTGAATGTCCAATACTTTATCAAAGCGCCCTGGAATGTGGAAGCCAATGGCATTCGGTTTGAGTCCTTCTTCGGTATTGATTTCATTTTCTGTAAACCATCTTTTATTGGAAACAGAAAAATCCAATTTATTACGGTAGCCCTTTTGTAGTGCGGAGCCAATGATAGGAGATACAGTTGGAAGCTCCAGTTTACCAATACGTATCAAGGCATCAATGACTTGTTTTTGCTTATGCTGCAACTGTACATCGTAACTGATGTGCTGGAGTTTGCAGCCTCCGCAAGCTCCGAAGTGTTCGCAAAAAGGAGTGACTCTGTCTTTAGAGTAGGAATGGAACGCTACCACTTTTGCTTCGGAATAGTTTTTATGAGAACGGTATACTTCTAAATCCACTACATCACCTGGAGCTGTGAATTCCGAAAAAACAACCTTGTTGTCGTGTCTGCTGATGCTCTTCCCTTCAGATCCCAAATCTTCTATTAGGACATTGTTAAGGATTGTTCTCGTAAATTTTTTGCGTGCCATGATTCTTTTATAGGGGCTGCAAGTTAGGATATTTTCATGTATATAATAGTCCTCCGCTACCAGTTGACAGGAAACAGAAACAGAGTTAGAATGAATCGGAGACTGTAGTGGAAATTATTTAACTCCTAAATTCCTTTGTAGACTGAAGGGGAATACGATAGGACTCACTTATAAAAACTTTGAATTTTAAGTGTTAAGACACTTTTGCTGATTTAGAGATAGTTATATTTTTTTGACAAAAAAACTATGGAAACTTTTTACATATCAAAAGTTTCCATAGTTTTACCGCATGGAACAAGAATTAGAAACGAGCATTCGAATCTTAGTAGAAGCAGAAGTATTGTTTTTCCGT
>DATHPB010000332.1:0-5030 GCA_035484295.1 Cytophagaceae bacterium | reverse complement strand
ATCGTACAGTTCAAGGTGAACGGCATCCGATATTTCTTTTGCAGAAGAAATAAAATCAAACAATCCTTCCTGACCGAATTCTTCACCACGGTTGTTCATGACTTCTGACACACCGTCGGTATAGGCAAAGAGGCGTACTTTCGATGGCATGGCGAGGTGCATTTCCTCTATGAAAGGAAGTTTTTCGAACATCCCCAGGATGCAAGTCCCTTTATCCAGCCATTGATGCTTCTCCCCTTCCATCAGCAAAGGTGGATTATGACCTGCATTGACGCAACGGATGATCTTTTCTCTGATGTCTATGTACGCTAAAAAAACAGTGATGAATTTCTCCCCTTTGGTATGGTTGTATACCTGTTCATTCAGTCGGCTGATGATGTCTTTCAGGTCGCTGGTATACAAGACGAGTGTGCGCAGGCATGCCTGAAAGTTTGACATCAGCAAGGCTGCCGGAATCCCTTTTCCCGAAACATCGGCCATGCACACATAAAAACGATGATCGTCTAACGGAATATAATCGTAGTAATCGCCTCCCACTATTTTATTAGGGTAATACGATGCAAAGATTTTCAGCGCATCTGTTTGTGGCAAATGCGCAGGAATAAGATTCTGCTGCACCTTTTTCGCAATCTCTATTTCTTTTTTCAATGCCTCCTGCTCCAGGTTCAGGCGTGCAAGGCGTTTGTTTTCTATCGCAACGAGCGTAATGTTGGTGAAGGTTTGAATGAAAGAAGTATCTTGTTCTTCTTCCTTTGTCTTTCCTTCCAATAAAAGAATCGCCAGTATTTTATCCTTGTGTTTTACAGGAATAGCAAGTCCTAGATCCTTGAAGAGACCGGAAAGGTTGACCTTTTGTATGGCTTGTATTTCCTGCAATGCGGAAGGCAATGCTTCTTTACTGATGGCCGCATCCACACCAAAATGAACCTTACAGGTCCAGGTAGATTCCTTGACAAACAGAGCAAGTTTCTTGATCTCCAGTCCTGCCAGTAAAGTAAAGTGATAAATCTTGTAGAGCGAAGCCTCCGGAAGATTGGCATTGATGGCCTTTGTGACTTCCAACAAAGAATCCAATTTCATTTGACGCAAATGCGAATCCCGATTCCCTTTTGTATCTTCTACCATCTTAATTTTGACTGAGGATCGTAGGCATCTCTCAATCCATTGCCCAGTAAATTAAACGACAATACAATGAGGCAAATGCATAAGCTCGGTAAGAATACCATGTAACCTCCATCGCTCTCCCAGTTGGAGTTGTAGCCCTCATTCACCATCATGCCCCAGGAAGGCATGGGAGGTTGTACACCCAGTCCAAGAAAACTTAAGCCGGCTTCTATCAATACCGCTGCGGCATAGTTGGCCGTTGCAATGACAATGATAGGGCCAAACATGTTCGGAAGAATGTGTCGGAAAATGATCCTGAAATTGCCGATGCCCAGGGCCTTTGCAGCTTCTATGAATAGTTTTTCTTTCACTGATAAAATTTGTCCGCGCACCACACGTGCCACTTCCACCCACATCGTCAGACCTACCGCAACAAAGGCCACCCATATTCCCTTGCTTTGCAAGGCCAGGCTGATAGCGATTACCAGCATGATACCCGGAATGGACCAGGTCACCGTCAATAGCCACATTACCACTTTGTCTGTCTTACCGCCGAAGAAACCGGCCAGCGCACCGAGCGTGATGCCCAGAACCATGGAGATGACCATCGAGATGATTCCTATCAATAAAGAGATGCGTGCACCAAACAATAAGCGTGAAAACAAATCGCGACCGGACTTATCGGTCCCCAGCATGTAATGGCGTCGCTCCAAATTATGGGCATTAAATTCCGCTATTGCTTTGTCATACGTTATCGTTCCTGTTTTTCCATCCAGCCCAATGTATTCGTACTGATTGCCTTTGCGCAAATACGCGCAAGGTCTTCCAGGGCAAAGTGTTTTATCGTCACCGAAATAAACCGCACGGATGAAGGGAAGCAAATGCTTGACAATGGTATCCGATTTGCTTCCGTATAGTGTGTAATATACCGAGTCTCCTTTTACCGCATAGTATTCGATCGGTTCAATGCGGTAAGGATTTTCCTGTCCGAAAAACATTTTGGAAAAGACATTGACGTGTGGAACTTCCCGTTGTTTGATGGCCTTGAGCATCGTGACCTCAAAACCCATCGGTTTCTTTTTGATCAAAGGAGAACCGTCGTCTGCATTGGGTGTACTGTCGGGCATGATGAGGTAGCCCAGAAAAGCAATCAGGTGAGCAAGAACAATCACTACCGTTGCGAAAACAGCGATAGGATTTCTTCTAAAACGTTGCCAAACGTAGTAACCAGGCGACTTAACAGCAGGTTTATTCGATTTAGTCATTATGCTTCTCTACTATTATGCTCCATTAACCCTTTTTTGGTAGCTAAAAATAATACCTTGTCATATACTTTATCTAGTATAGCAGAAGACAATTCCATTTCTTCTTCACTTCCGGGATCAATGCCTTTTATTAATTCTTTCGATAAAAGATTTTTCAATACCACGAGAAGCTCTTGTTCTGTCCATGATAAATTTCTCTGCAACTCTCTAAAAGAGATGACAAAATACAATTCGTCCAGTGCGTCAAATTCTTGGTCTGTCACTTCTGTTCAACTGACTTTTCTTTCTTTCCAGGTGTATTGACCTGCTCTGCCTGCAAGCGCCGAGATCACGACATAACAGGGATATACAATGGCCACTTCCGCGTATCTTACTAAGTTAAAAGGTTTATTATAAAAACGGGTGGTTTCACGGATAAAAATTGCATCCAAGATCCAACGAAAAACATATATTCCTAGGATACACGGCATTAGGGAAGGATTTAAACAAATCCCCAAAGGCAGTAAACTATACAAGAGATTGACCACGAATATACCCAGGGCGATTCTTTTGACATGAGGCATTTCATAGGCTCCCCATTTGCTTGCCCATCGTTTTCGCTGATGATACAAGGCTGTCCAGGAATAACAAGGTTCGGTCAAGACCAAGGTTTCCGGGTTTTTCACAAAACTGACCGCCGAAGGATGGTCTTGATACACCTGATGCATTAAACACTCATCGTCGCCGGAAGCCAGATGTTTATTCAAGGCATAAGGATCCTTGCTTTCCAGTACAGACTTATGGTAAAGTAAATTGGCTCCGTTGCACATCGTAGGATAACCGCTCTTCCACAGCGCAGCACCGCTTCCGATCAAAGAGAACAATTCGATGCATTGAAAGTCGGTCAGAAAGGAACGATTGGTGCGGTACGCCACCGGACCAAATACAAACCGCGCGCCCGATGCCTGAGCATGAGCATGCATTGTAGTCGCCCATTCCCTGCGGACTTCGCAATCTGCGTCTGTTGTCAGTATCCATTGAAAAGAAGCTTGCTGCACACCGTAACGGATGGCTTGTTTTTTACCTTGTTGATCAGCTGGCAAATCAAGAACACGAAGGGTATAAGGGAAAGATTCGTAACCTTGCAGGACTTGACCGTAGGTATCGTTTGAATGGTCATTCACCAGGATCAGTTCCAAAGCAGACGAAGGATAATCCTGCTGCGCTAATGACATCAACAAACGATCCAGGTTATGAGCTTCGTTGCGAAAGGCAATGACAATGCTGATACCGGGTAAAGCTGTAGATGGTTTGACAAGAGTCAGTGGAATGCTTTTCCAACTGCGGAAAAGAAAAACAATCCATCCCCCATACACAAGGCTGACTAAAATGAGTAGTACAGTCATCGCACTCTTCGTCTATGATTGAGAATGACATTGCGCAAAGTCAGCAATGATCCTGCGATACCGGGAATCATCACGTTGATGAACCATAACAATACACTGGCCGACAACACTTGCGCCATTGAAGAATGTAAATCCTTGAAGAACAAGGTAACGGCCAGTTCCCTTGGTCCAAGATCCAGAAACGAAGGAAAGAAAGACTTCAGCATGAATGCTGACGAGATGCCGCTTAGCAAATCAATCGTACTCTCCTTCACCCCTAAAAGGATCAAAATAAAATAAAACTGTAGCGTAAACACCATGTAACGAACAGCCGAAATGAAAAACACCACCGGTTTTTCTATCCCCTGCTTCGTCCATGGATAAAGGAGTTCCGTAAGAAAGCTGTATGATCCCTTCAGCTGCATGGTCAGCCAACCGGCAATGTGTCTCGAATAAATAAAGAAAAGCCAGCATACCAGGACAAACCCTGTAAGTCCTGTCAACAGCCACCAATACTGCTTGTGCCATAAAAACAAGCCCAAGGTGAGTCCACCAAATAAAACGGTGGCATACAACTGAGCGATGCGTGCAATGGACAATACACCTGCACCTTTCCAACCTTCTCCTTCAGGAATGGCTTCGGCTCTGCCCATGTACTCTCCTATTCCGCCCGGTAATACCAAGCTGTAAGCTAGCCCTGTCAAGGTGGTTTTATACGAAGAGGGATACGACAAATGAAAACCAAAATGCTTCATCAGGTAATACCATTTGTAAGCTTCCAATCCCCAATTGACAGGCATCAATAAAACTATCCAAATGATCAGGCTTTCATCCTGGAATCGCAAAGTGCTCCACGTGCCTTCCAATGCTATGGAATTTCGACGGCCAATCTCCAGAATCACGATAAAAGGAATAAAAAAAGAAATAAGCTTCCAGTATCGGAAGAACTTCGGTTTACTTTCTTTTAGTAATGAGGCTAACTGGTTAACTTGCATAGATGAGCAAAATTGTAAAAGCGGTCACCAAAGAACGAATCATACTAGGAATGGATCCTGGTACGACCATCATGGGTTATGGGGTGATCCTGATCAAAAACAAAGAAATCAAACTGCTCCAATACGGTGTCATCAAACTGAGTAAATACAGTAACCATGCAATTAAATTAACCAAAATATTTGAACGAGTACAACAATTGATCGAAGAATATCTGCCTGATGAAGTTGCCATCGAAGCTCCTTTCTTCGGACAAAATATACAGTCGATGCTTAAACTCGGTAGGGCACAAGGTGTAGCGATG
>DATHPB010000331.1:0-11881 GCA_035484295.1 Cytophagaceae bacterium | reverse complement strand
ACAACCGTCGTAACAGGCGACGGAGAACCGGCACCGGACAAATACCAATCTTACATGCGAGGATTAATGAGAGCTACGGCAGAAGTAAGCGGTCGTGATCCGTCGATTGCCGAAAGCATGGTAGGCCGACCGTTGACCCAGGATAGCAGTGTCATCGGACATCTGATTTCTTATACAACGACAGAGGCCATCGCTCACGGTTTCTGTGAAGCACAGGTGACCAGTCTTTCAGAAATACTGGCGCTGAATAAATTTACAACTCCCATCTTGCATGTATACCAACATGGAATTGACGATCAGATCGTATCGTTCTTTATGCTGCCTCTTGTGAAAAGTTTGCTGATGCTACTCATCATCGGTGGAATTTATTTTGAATTTCAGGTCCCAGGCATTGGTCTTCCTTCGATAGTAGCAATCACAAGTGCACTATTGTATTTTATACCGTCTTATTTAAGTGGCTTATCGGAAAATTGGGAGATTGTTCTGTTCTTGGTCGGAATACTCTTACTGGCACTTGAGCTCTTTGTCATACCGGGTTTTGGTATTGCAGGTATAAGCGGCATTGTACTGATGTTTGCTTCTTTGATTTTGGTATCGATCAATAACAATACCTTTGATTTTACATTCGTGGCAGCAGCTGATTTGGAACAACTCCTTTTGATGACAGGAGTAAGCAGTTGCCTGTTGTTCATTCTGCTGTTTACCGTAGGAAGGAAGCTTTTGCAAAATCGCTATTTTAAGAAAATCACGTTACAGGAACAACAATTCAGTAAGGATGGATACAGTGTCAACAGCGGAGAACATCTGATTGGTGCACATGGAAAAACGTTTACGGATTTACGCCCTTCCGGAAAAATACAATTGAATGGAAAAATTTACGATGCCTACACATCAGGCGAATTCATAGAAGAAAATGCAAATGTAGAAGTCAAAGAGCAAAATATGGGATCTTTGAAAGTTCGCAGGCTTGCCGATTAACCTCCTATTTTCTTTGCTTTATAGCCCATTGTAATTAATAACTGCAGGATTTTATCTCTGAAATCACCCTGAATCAATATCTCATTGTCTTTTGCACTGCCTCCTACTCCACATTTATTTTTTAATACCTTACCCAATGCTTCCAAATCTGCCGTTGAGCCAATAAATCCGGTAATAAGCGTCACTTGCTTACCGCCCCTGGATTTTTTATCCAGCTGAACACGAAGATCTTGCTGGTTAGGTGGCAATGTATCCTTTTCAGCCTCTCCTTCGTATTTGTATTCAAAGTCTGAAGAGGTGGAATAAACGATACCTGAACGGTTTTTAAAAATTTCCTTTGCCATGGGCATTTTATTTTTGAATATAAAATGTTTTAATTAGCTTTAAAGTTATTGATTCAACTCAAATTCGCGTTTATGAAAGTACTGCTACTACTTTTGACCATCTGCACACTTGGCTTAGCTTCTTGTGCTCAACACACTTGTCCAACTTATGCTAACTCTGGTATCAAATACCATAGACACCAAAGCGGACCGGTAAGTCACCATTAATCACTCCTCTTAGCTAAAATTCGTTAGCCGGACAACAATATAAAAAAGTCCCGTTCTAAGCTTATGAACGGGACTTTTATGTATGTATCAACCTGTGCTTCTCAATGCACTTGCAATGGCATTGACCGTTAACAGCAATTCCTTCAAGGTCGCCTGCCATTTTTCTGTTTGGGTACTTCCCATCTTTCTCCACTTCGCCAACAAGTCTATTTGTTTCATGTGCAACTCATTCAAGCCTTCTGTACGCAATACATTGGAATAATAATGGTATTGGCGTCTTTCTTCGAACGGAACAGGCAAGATCAACGCCATCATTTTGCGTGTCTTTGTTAGTTCTTTCAAGATGTTCCCCAGTATTTCCTTTTTCACTTCTTCATCTTCCACCAGCTCCGCATAAGCTTTAAATATTTTTTCATCTGTAGCGGATAAACTCGTGTCTATGTTCGTGAAAACATAACGTACCAAGCTATCTGTATTGGCTTGCTCCTTTAAGTTTTCAAATTGTTCCGGATGTTCATTCTTCAACAACTCCAACGCATGTCCTACACCGTACCAGCTGGTAATGTTATAACGCGACTGGCTCCAGCTAAATACCCATGGAATGGCGCGAAGGTCGGCCAATGTTCTTTTTCCGGTACGTCTTGCAGGGCGAGAACCGATCTTGCTTTGTTCGATGACATCAATCGGTGTAGCCTGTCCAAAGAATTGGATAAATTGAGGACTACTGATCAAATCGACATAATGCTTCTGGCTTTCCGTTGCGATGAATTCAAAATAAGCATCGAACTGGTCTTTCTTGCGTTTGACGTGATTTTGCATGATGGAATATCCGGCCGTAGAGGCACCCAGTACTTCCAGGTTATATACGGCATTGGATTTATTGGCATACTTTTGCGAAATCGTTTCTCCTTGTTCTGTCAATCGCATGTCGCCATGCATGGAACCGTGCGGTAATGCACGGATAAACCAATGTGCAGGACCCGCACCCCTGCTAATAGATCCCCCTTTGCCATGGAAGAAACGAATTCTCACGCCGGCCTTCTTGCCAGCTTCCACCATTTTCAATTGAGAAGTATACAAGTTCCATTGACTGGCTAGAATGCCTCCATCTTTATTACTGTCACTATAACCAATCATTACCTGCTGCACTTTGTCTTTCTCTTTTCTGGCGATACGCTGATGCGCTAGACTGCGTTTGGTAAACGGATGATCCATGAATTTCGTCAGGATAGAAGATCCATGTTGCAAATCCTCTATGGTTTCAAATAACGGTACCACAGGTAACAAACTTACAAGGCCTTGTTCTGTGTAGCGCGCCAGACCGGCTTCTCTGGCCAGCAAATAAACCACCAACAAATCCGACAAGGAATGTGTCATGCTGACGATCAGTGATCCCAAACCCGCTTCTCCGTATTTGTTAATATGATCTGCCAGCACTCTGTAGCAACCGATCACTGCTTCCGCTTCTTTTCCCAACACTTGCGTATGTGGTTGAGTAAAGGGACGTGGTGATTGCAGTTCCTTGTTTAAGAATTTCAAACGGTCTTCCTCTGACCAGGTCAAAAAGCTGTTTCCATCCAATGAAGCAGCATTCATCAGTTGAGAAATGGCCAGGTCATGAAACTTACTGTTTTGTCTGATGTCCAAATGCGCCAAGTGAAAACCAAATGTTTGTATCAGACGCAACACTTCTTTCACGTCTGCATAGGCAACCATAGATGCACCGTATTCTACCAGTGCTGCACGAAGAATGATCAGGTCATTCATCAGATCTTCCGGTTGAACATAGCAGTGCTTAATGTCTTTTTTCTTGAGCAGATAACCTCTTTCTATGTCTAACGGTAACTTATCCATCAACAAACAGATGTACAAACGAAACACTTCCGAACTGTTGGGATGATGCTCCAGTTTGTCGATGGTATTAGATTCTTCTGCCAACTCCAGCAACCTTTTCTTCAGTGCTTTTGAACAGGCATTGAGCTGACAGGAAAAGCTGAGGTTTACTTCCAATTTCTCCAATGCCTTGCGAATGATTATAAAGGCATTCAAGCGTAAGATTTCCAGGGTATCTTTGGTAACATCGCTGGTTACAAAAGGATGACCATCTCGATCTCCCCCTACCCAGTTGCCGAAGGAAATTCTCGGAAATTTATCGTAGGTCTGAAGCAATGCAGGATCAAAGCCCATGTATTCCCAGGCCATGAGCAAACGTTTATCCAATGAGGAAATGACGTCAGGAAATACCTTGGACAAATAATGAACAACATTTTTTAATTCAGACTTCACATCTGGTTTTTCTTCGTAGATCTCGCCTGTTCTCCACAGGCGATCCAGATGAAGTTTTATTTCTTTTCTGATTTCATTTTTCTCTCTTGAATTGTAATTGCCATTTTCCCATTTCATGAAAGACAAATACAACATCCTGTGGTGCTCCAATACAATTGTCCGCTTCGCCTCTGTGGGGTGAGCGGTCAATACAGGTTCTATTCTTGTACTAGAAAGTTCGTCGGCAATTTGTTGAGGAGTAATTTTCTTCTGTTTTAGTTTTTGGAAATTGTAGGCCCACATGCCGTTGACAGAAGCCATGTTCTTTTCTTCCACTTTGCGGCGTAAACGTTTGGCTCCATTTTCCTCGACCATGTTGAGCAATTGAAAAGCGATAGAGTACAACTGAACATGTTTATCATTGAACTCTTCAATAGTAGGTTTGTTGCGCTTGGAATTAATCCAGGGTATTTGCTTGGACAACTCTACCTCTCCATTCTCTTCTAGGACCTCTTTTAAACAGGTCAGTAAAAACTCAAGATCCAAATAGGTTTTCCCCAGCTTTTCCTGGGTAACAGAAAGAACACTCATTGACTTTGGTAATAAAACTTTTAGGAATCAGTAAAAAACGTTTCAATATAGAAAAGATTGGCTGAAGAAGCTAAAGCCTAATACAGAAATCGAATTAAAAATCAATAAAAAAACATGCCTCTCCAATCTCTTCCATCACATAGATTGAATTGGAAACACAACCCTTTCACTTTCACCGTTAAAAAATTCCCCTAGAGAATAACATCCTTTAGAGAGCGAACCTCTACACAAGATGTCCGTTATTTCCCGACATCAGACATATGCACCACGGTATGCTCCAGATTCAAATCTCCGATCGGTTCTTTGGTCAACTCAAAACCAACCTCTTCTCCGACCGCACCTTTTGAAAGGGTGATACCACCGTCTACTGAAACCAAAGCACCGGTCATAAAAGACGACTCTTCAGAAGCCAAAAACAAATAGACATTAGCGGCTTCCTCCGGAGTGGCACAGCGACCCAACGGAGTAGCCGATACAATGTTTTTCTCCTGCTTGCAGGACAAAGGACCCGTCTCTGTATTGAGCCACCCCGTATTGACTGCACCCAGGCAAACGCAATTGGCACGAACACCGTGCTTAGCCTGTTCTACAGCGACACCTCTCGTGAAGGCATGTAAAAAAGCTTTTGTTCCGCCATAAGGAGCATTCTCTGCAATGCCCGTTTTACCTGCCTCTGATCCCGCAGCAATAACACACCCTTTAGTCTTTTGTAATTCAGGTATAGCAAAACGCGTCATCATGAAAGCGGTACGCATATTATGCCTCACCAAAAAGTCAAAAGCATCTATCGGATATTTTTCAATTTCAGACATCACCAGAAACACTCCGGCATTATTGACCAATATATCCAGCTTTCCATATTTTTTGATGGCTTCCCTTACGCAGTTCTCTGCATTTTGCTCTACAGAAATATCCGCCATAAAAGCGGTAGCCACTCCTCCCTCTCTGATGATGTCATTGACAACATCATGCACGGGATCAATTGCCAATCCGTTAACGACGACATAAGCTCCTTCACGTGCAAAACGTTTGCAGATGGCTTCTCCAATGCCGGTTGCTCCACCGGTTACAATAGCAACTTTACCTTCTAATCTTCTCATAATACTTGTCTTTAAAGGTGATTATCTGTTTGGTCGCATGCAGCAAGAGGAAGACAGATTTCTAACCTCTGTAAACCACGAATTATACTTACTGTTTATCCCAAGATGCATGCCATAAAAACATATGCATGGCAATCCTCCTAAACCCGTTGTTAAGATCCGAGTTGCTCTTCCCAGTCCCTTTATTCCACATCTTGTTGATTTTGTTACTCAGCCGTTTTCCTCATCAAAAGATATCCACATCTCTACCTTCCATAAACGACGATTAATAAGGCGAAGAACTAGTAGAACAAACAGCTGGCATACTTTTTTCATTAGCCATGACTGGAAAAGTTATTCCATGCCTTTATGAAAAGAATACTCTTCACTTTATCATTCTCCTGTCTCTCTTACCTTGTTCATGCACAAGCCGGTAATCTCGGTCCTAATGGGGCCGCCGGGGGATCTTCCATGAACCAAAGCGGTTACCTTGCAAGCCCCGATGAGAACAATCAATCCATAAGGGATTCCAGTACATTGATCGATGCAACGAATCGAGAGCAAAAATGGAACGACGGAACACTGACTCATCCTACTAAAAAAACATCCGGTGGCACTACGAAAACAACATCCGGCAACAGCAAGAAAATAACGCATAAGACAACAACCAAGACCACCTCTACCACTTCTAAGAAAAAACAATAACTCCTCCTTACATACATTATTATATGAATTGTACGACTATGAAAAAAAAACAGCTCTTAGGATTTCTTCTTTCCGGTATTCTGTTTGTCACTATTTTATCTGCTTGTGAGAGCAAAAAAACAGACGACTCCAAAGAAGCCTATGGCGACCTGAGCGATTCCATGGGTGACAGCAAGGCAATGGCTGACAATGAAAACGATAAAAAATTTATGGACGAAGGCATGCGTAAAGACGCAAGATTTGCAGTTTCAGCAGCCGATGGCGGAATGCTGGAAATAGAACTAGGTAAACTGGCTGAGACCAATGCTTCCAGTGATGTAGTCAAGCAATTCGCTCAACACATTGTTCATGATCACGGTAAGGGCAACGAAGAATTACAAACCATTGCGCATGCAAACGTCATTTCGCTGCCGGATGCACCAAGTGCCAAAAGCCGTAAAGAGATCGATAAGTTTACCCAGAAAAAAGGTGAGGAGTTTGACAAAGACTACATCGATTTCATGGTCAAAGATCACAAAGAAGACATTGCAGAGTTTGAAAAAGAAGTCGACAAAGGCAACAATCCTGAACTGAAAGCATGGGCTTTGAAAACTTTGCCTGTCTTGAAGCAGCACTTGCAAATGGCGGAAGATACGCACAATGCATTAAAAAAATAAAACAAAAACCGAAGAACTGAAAAATAAGAAGGACGGGTATATTCGTTCTTCTTATTTTTTATTGTTCAAGCATTCCAGTTTGTTTTCTTCTGTTGAAACTGCTTCGGTGAAACACCGGTTTGTTTTTTAAAAAACCGGACGAAATAGGAATAATCGTCATAACCCAATTCTTCCGAGACATTAGAAATGGATTGGTCACTGTGCGTTAACAAACGCTTGGCTTCTATGATGATTCGTTCTGCGATCAAGTCTGTCGTGGTTTTGTTCAGCAGTTCCTGACATAACCTAGCCAGGTGTCTTGTGCTGATGTGCATCATACCGGCATATTCCTTCGGTAATTTTTTATCCTTGAAATGCTGATCAATCAATCGTTGTAATTCTCTCACTTTTAAATAACCCGAAGGATTGACCTGACTCATGTCGTGATTATCCAGGTAGTAACGCGACAAATTGATATACAGCAAATCAACGAGTGTACCTAACTTGGATTGCACAAAAGGTAACTGCCCTTTTTCTTCCTGATGGATTTCTTTAAAAATCAGTTCCACAGCAACCTGTTCTTTTGCTTTCAAATACACTACCGGATAATTTTGCTGCAAGTAGAAAAAGGGGAAATCGTTGATTCTCCGGTTGATAAAAATGCTGTCGTAGAAATCTTTCGTATGAAAGAAAACGTAACCATCTGCGTCATTACTGAGTTTCCAGCAATGCACCTGGCCAGGACTCAATAAAAAAACACTACCCGGTTTCACCGGATAAGTCGTGTAATCGATCTGGTGCTCTCCGTTTCCCTTGGTAAACAAAACAGCGATATAAGTACTGTGTTTATGGGGTTCATTTATAAACTGGTGGCTTTTTAAATGCGTTCGCAAATCGTTGGCATAGAAAAAGTTTTCCTGTTCTTTTTCTTTAAACGCTGAAATGCTGTATACAGGAAGTTTTACCATGATCAAAGATTAAAAAAATGTCCGAATAATCCTATTTAATACCACACCTGTCATCGTATCGAAAAAATCGATTAGTTACCTTTATACCACCAATTAAAAAATGACCGTTCCATGAAAAAGACAGCAGCCATACTCGCCATGAAATGTCCAAGGTGTTACGAAGGAAATTTGTTCACCTACTCACATCCTCATTCTTTGCGTCAGTTGCACCTTATGCCGGAGCATTGTGAAAAATGCGGTTTGAAGTTTACACCAGAACCAGGATTCTACACCGGAGCTATGTACATCAGTTATGGATTTACCGTGCTTCTCTTTGTGCTTTACTTCTTTGTATTGAATATTGGTTTGCACATAGAAGGTTTTGTCTTTCTTGCGACTTATGCATCCAGCTTATTGGTCTTGTTTCCTTATTTGTTTCGGTATTCAAGAACGGTGTTCCTACATCTTTTCTACGAGTATAAACCCGAAGCGAAAGAGGCTTATTTAAATCATGTTCATTTAAAATAATCGATTCCTGAGATATCCTGCAGAACAGTCTTTACTGTTCTGCATTTCATTATCTCCTCTGAAAATATTTTTTCTATTCCTCTCTTATACAAGGATATTGGCATTTCGCCTTTGATTTACTCAAGGATTAAGTCTATAAAAAAGTCTTTTTGTACCAAAACCCACTTGCCGACTTTTAAACTTTTCGACTTTTTTTCACAAATAGTCGAAAAGTTTATTACTTTTGAGTCGTCAACCAACAAAACAGATCTCAGAGAACTTATTTTCTAAACTTGCGGTTGTCTGATTTCTTCACTTGAAAAATAAGAATGACAGTATGAAACAAATTTCTACACTTCTATTCCTAATGCTATTGCCTGTGTTTGTAATGGCACAACAGCAGGGCGCAACACAAGAACCTACTTCTTTTTCTTTGCAAGAAGCCATTGATTATGCGCTTCAAGAAAACTTCAACGTTAAAAATGCCAACTTGCAAAGAGACTTAGCCAATGCTAAAAAAGGAGAGGTACGCGGTTCACTCCTTCCACAAGTATCGGGGGCGGCAACTTACAACCACAATTTTCAAGTACAAAAAACGATTCTTGAAAATAATCCAGGTAGCTTAACATACACTACTACTAAACCTGACGGCGCTCCAAGTGCTATTCAATTGGGTTTGCCCAATCAATTCGTGGGTGCCTTAAACGCTTCACAGGTATTGTTTGATCAGGCTGCTTTCTCCGCACAGGGTGCGGCAAAAGTCAGTGATGAGATTTCCGAGAAAAACATCACCCGAAGTAAAATAGACGTATCAGTGAATGTGACTAAAGCATACTATGGTGTACTGGTCAATGAAAAGCAATTGCTGGCCATCAATAAAAACTTAGAAAGAGTAGATTCTCTTTATTCTGAAACGAATGCGCGTTACCAATCCGGATTGGCCAGAGATGTGGACAGAAGCCGTCTTCAGGTAAGTTTGAATAACATCAAAGAAGAAAAAGAGCGCGTGACACGTAATGTAGAGTTGAGTCGCTCGATCCTTCGCTATCATTTAAATCTTTCTGAGTCCAATCCCTTGCAACTGAAAGACAGTTTGTATGAAGGACAGATCAATGCAATACAAGCATCAACGAACCCTGATTTCAATGCGTTTCATGAAAACCGCATCGAATATTCTATCATCAAAAGTCAGGAACGATTAAACTTATTCGATTTAAGGAATACAGCAGCGGGACGCTATCCTAAATTAACAGCCGTAGGTACCATCGGTTACAATCCTGCCGCTACCCATTTATCTGACATTACTCAAAATGCACGTTGGCAACAATATTCATTTGTAGGTCTTAACCTGCAAGTGCCCATCTTCTCAGGTTTTTCGTTGAACTACAGGATCAAACAGAAAAAAATCCAGCAACAAATCACAGAGAACAGCAAGTTGTCTTTGGAAAAAGAAATCAACCTGCAAGTAGAACAAGCCTTGATCAATTTGAACAACAGTTTGCAATCATTCAGGATACAAAGAGACAATATCAAGCTCGCCGATCAAAACCTGCAAGTACTGCGTGCCGAGTATGAAAATGGTATTGCCATGAACATTGAAGTGATTACTGCTGAAGCTTCTTTAATAGATGCTCAAACCAATTTCTTCAATGCCGTTTATAATGTATTAGTCGCAAAAGCAGATTACGACAAAGCGACGGGAACTATATTGAAATAACAATCAAACCAGAACGACAATTTAAAAATAGACTATATGAAATCACTCTTCAACTCAGGAATTTTATTAATTGCCAGCATATTGCTGATCACCGCTTGCGGCGGTCCTGGTCAGCCTCCAATGCCTCCTACTGCAGCGGTATACATGGATACTGCGGAAGTAAAGGATGCCGTGTACTATGAATCTTATCCGGGAAATGTAATCGCTGTGAATCAGGTGCAGTTGAATAGTGAAGTAAGCGGTTTCATTACCGGTATCTTCTTTCAGGAAGGTCAGCAAGTGAAAAAGGGACAAAAGCTTTACGAAATCGAACAAGCTAAATTTGCTGCTGCTTACGCCAGTGCAGAGGCAGCCTTACGCATTGCGAAAGCAAACCAGACCAAAGCAGCAAAAGACGATGAACGCTACAAGCAGTTGGGACAAAAAGGAATGACAACACAACAACGTCTGGAATATTCCGAAGTGGATTTAGAAAATGCCAACAGTCAGGTCGCTTCCGCACAGGCTAATTTACTAAGAGCCGCTACTGACTTAAAGCACGCTACTATCTATGCACCATTTGATGGAACAATAGGTATTTCACAAGTTAAACTGGGCGCGTTTGTTGCTGCAGGTCAAACCCGATTGAACACCGTATCTTCCAACGATCCGATGGCTGTCGACTTCGTAGTGAGTGAAAAAGAAATCGGTCGTTTCCTTGAACTGGAAAAAAGAAAACTGACCAAATACGATTCACTGTTCACAATCGTATTGCCTGATAAAACGAACTATCCTTACCCTGGAAAAATTTCTTTCCTGGACAGAGCTGTCGATCCTCAAACAGGAACCCTGAAAATTCGTTTGTCTTTCCCTAACCCTGAACGCGCATTGAGAGACGGGATGAGCAGTACCATCAGAGTACAAAACAAACAAGCCAATAAAGTCATTGTCATTCCAAACAAGGCAGTGACCGAGCAAATGGGTGAATTCTTTGTATATGTGATCGAGAAAGACACGGCACATCAGCACAAAGTACAGTTAGGACCTGTGATTGGTAAAAACATCGTGGTATTGGATGGCTTGAAAGAAGGCGAAGTATATGCCTTCGATGGTTTACAAAAATTACGTGACAATGTACCGGTATTGGATGCTTCTAAAATGCCTCCTCCGGATGCAGCAGCAAAAGATCACGGTAAAAAATAAGTAAAGATTTCGGTGAAGAGAATTTTGCGTTCACGGAATTTACAAAAGACATAAAATAACAATTCTTATGATTGCAGATGTATTTATAAAAAGACCCGTTACAGCGATTGTTGTTTCCGTGGTCATCACACTGGTCGGGATTCTATCCTTGATGAATTTACCGATCAGTCAGTATCCTGACATTACTCCGCCTATCGTACAAGTAACCGGTAACTTCGTGGGTGCCGACGCACAAACGGTAGAGCGTACGGTAGCAACTCCCATCGAATCGCAGGTGAACGGTAGTCCGGGTATGTCCTTCTTACAAACCAACAGCACCAGTGACGGTACCATGATCATGAACGTAACGTTCGGTGTAGGAACCAATATCGATATTGCAACACTGGACGTGCAAAACCGCGTAAGTGTAGCTACTCCGCAGCTTCCGGATGATGTAAAAAGAACAGGATTGACCGTAAAAAAACGTAATCCCAGTATCCTCATGTTGGTGGCAATGTATTCCCCGAAGGGTTCACACAACATCAAATTTATGGACAACTACACCAACGTCTACATCAAGGATGCCTTACTCCGTGTAAAAGGAGTTGGTGATATTGTGACGAGAGCTGATAACTTCAGTATGCGTATTTGGTTGAATCCAGATAAGATGGCGCAGCTAGGAATGACTGCAAACGATGTCGTTACGAAATTGCAATCTCAAAACATACAGGTAGCGGCGGGTTCC
>DATHPB010000330.1:0-4609 GCA_035484295.1 Cytophagaceae bacterium | reverse complement strand
AAAAAATATAGGCGCCGTCGCGAATGGTCAAGAACAAAAACAAGTTGTAAAGCACCATGGCCAGGGCGATGCCGTAAAACAGTGCCAATAAAAAGTATTGCGTAGTGGAAAAAGAAAGCATGTTCTGATAACTCCATAAAGCAAATATTCCTTTTACAGGTCTTGACACTTTAAACTTTAAATAGGCATAATGTGGTGAACCTTGCGGTACATCGACCATAAAAATATTATTCTTATGAGAGATCGAGCGATTGTAAAAAGGAATCGCTAATCCTGATTTTGCAATGGTATAATTCAATCCGTTTTTTGTCTGGAAGAATTCCACCTCATTAAAATTCAAATCCTCCAATTCTAAAATCCAGCGGTACACACTGTGCATCGTATCCTGACTGCTCAAACGTAACCTTACCCAGTATACAGCAGAAGTATTGTAGAACAAGGGTTCCTGGAAGGTGTTGTTATGAAATAAATAAGAAGAAGAAGACCTCGACATTTCCTTAAAGGACTTATCTCCTTCTTTGTCCTCGTATATGTCCATCATTCTCCCCGTTATCTTTAAGTAGGAAGTTTTCCCGTTTAAGACAATCAGATCACCTGCCGAAACAGCATGAGTAATGAGGAGAAACGATATGATGAGAAATCTAATCATTAATTTTTCAAAGGACCAGGTCCTCCCAGGTATTGACATTTGATCAACGATTCCATTCCATTGAATTCAACTGGAACTTTGTCATATTTATAATTGTCACGCAAGGTGGCTGTTTGGTTATTGTCGCCCATGCTTACGTTGATGTCTGTCATTCCCATCTGACTAGGATGCTCATAACCGCAAGCATGTGTTATCTCTAGCACTTCTTTGCGGAAATTTTTTGCATAGTTATAGAAACGTTCTGATTTTAGCGTGACATCTATTCCGTTTTGTAACCACTTGCTTTGAGTGGCGACACCTGCCGGACACCTGTTAGTGTGACAGACTTGTGCCTGTATGCAACCGATAGACATCATGGCTTCCCTCGCTACATGTACGATGTCTGCACCCATAGAAAACGCCATGAGTGCATTGGCAGGAAAACCCAACTTACCAGAAGCAATAAAAACAATGCGATCTGTCAACCCCTTTCTGGCGAATACTTGATAAACACTGGAGAAAGCATAGACAAATGGCAATGAAACGTGATCGGCAAATGCAGGTGGTGCAGCTCCTGTTCCTCCTTCGCCACCATCAATGCTGATAAAGTCAGGACCCTTGCCTGTAGTCAGCATCAGATCTGCCAGTTCTTCCCACATTTCTAACTTCCCAACGGCCGATTTAAAGCCAACAGGCAATCCGGTACGCTCAGCAATGGATTCTATAAAGTCTACCAATTCTGGTACATTAGAAAAAGCCGAATGAAAAGCCGGAGACAAAGCATCCTTACCAACAGGTATATGCCTGATGCTAGCAATCTCTTGTGTTACCTTAGCCGCCGGTAAAACCCCACCTTTGCCAGGTTTGGCGCCTTGAGACAATTTAACTTCTATGCTTTTAATGACTGGATTGGTTTGTACTGCTTTTACCAGCTTCTCCATTGAGAAATTACCCTGTTCATCTCTTACACCAAAATAGCCTGTACCAAACTGAAGCATGACATCCGCACCATGCAAATGATGAGAGGCCAATCCTCCTTCTCCTGTATTATGGTAACAGCCTGCTTTCTTTGCGCCTTGGTTCATTGACTCCACAGCCTTTGCAGAAAGTGAACCGTAGCTCATTGCACTGATATTGATGATAGAGTAAGGTCTGTAAGGTTTCTTTCTTTTATTGTGCAGCCCCATAACCTTTGCACAAGGTAAAAAGTAAGGGTCTTTATAATTGGGATGAGCAGGTTTTATCGCATAGGAAAACAAAGCCGGATTGATGAATACAAAACCCGGAGCTTGTTGGTCCTGATCTGTTCCAAATCCCTGGTAACTGTTTTCCTTTTTGGAAGATGCATACACCCATGAGCGTTGACTTCTGTTGAATGGCAATTCTTCTCTGTTGTTTGAAACAATGTATTGACGGAGCTCCGGACCAATCTTTTCCAGGTAATACCGAAGATGACCAACCACAGGAAAATTATGTTTGATGGTGTGTTTCCTGTTAAAGAAAATATCTTTTATAGCGACCAAGGTCAGAAAGGTCAATGGATAAACCCACCAAGGAATCGATTGTATAACATTTATCATAGAACCTATAGATAGAATAAGGTCGTCACTTACTTACCTGAACCGTTTTCTTCCTCTTTCTGCTCAGCCGGTTGTTCTTCTCCACTTTCCTGATTCAGGTTTTCCTGATCCGAGTTTTCTTGTTGTCCTTCACCGGATGAATTGCCATCGAGATTCTCTCCACCTTGTTGACCTAGGCTATCTGTACCTCCGGTAGCATCAGGTTCCTGGTAATAACTATTTCTAGGTTTCGGTTTTTCTCTTGGCGTATTCTTCCAAGTCTTTGTACCCTTAGGACCATCATACTGTGTAGGAGGAGGAAGATTTTGTTTCTTCTTTTTAGCAGGAGCACCTGGACAATATTGTGCTTTCACACTGACAAAGCCATAACCGTCTTTCTTAGATGAATTGCCTCTTACACTTACATCGTCCAAGTAATCGGTAAATGTAAATCTGTAAGTAGCTTCTACCACAAAACTCAGACGATGAGAATGACTGATGGAGAAACCAAGACCGACCGGTATAACAGGGCTATAGCCTGGGTAGCGGTGATTCTCACTTCTTCGCAACGAATCAGGGATAGCATCCGCATACGTGCTTTTTGCACTGTTCATCAACAAGCCAACGCCTGTAGTAAAATAAGGCTTGAAGAAAACCAGATCTCTTTCTTTTTTGCGGTCAGGAGCAACTCTTACTGTTTCGTCTACAAAATAAAAACGACCATACGCAAGTAGTTCCATATTGGTAGAGGTAAATGAAATACCTCTTCGGTCATTAAAATCTTTTCCCGATAAGGTGAAGTAAGAAAACTCTCCACCGAAAGCTATACGTGGCCACGTTTTATAATTAGCTCCTATTGAGATCCCATAACCAGAGCTGTTAAGAGGAGATTTGGAAAGGTCTCCGTTGTAACTGGTAATATTAAATCCTACCGTGTAAGTAACAGGTCCTCTGAAATAATAAGAATCGAAAAAACCGGAATATTCGCGATGTCTTTTGCCTTGGGCATTTCCATAATTGCACAAACCACTAATTACAAGACAAATAAAAGCTGACTGAACTGTAAAACGCATGATAAAAGAATTATAATTCACTCAAATATATACAAAATAATGTCATTTTTATGCCGAAAAGTAGCTTTCTTAAAAAGAGTAATTTATATTCGCACAATATAAATAACAGAACATTATGGGAGAAATATTGATTATCGTTGGCTTTTTAATCGGTTGTTATGGCGGTTGTATGCTTTCGTTGCCTAGTGTCATGATCGACGCTGATGGCAAAACCAAAAAATCTCAACAATCTAAATATGCAATTGTAATCGTTGTTGGATCTCTGATGGTATTGGCTGGTCAATACATCATGGTATCTCCTTACAGTTATTAATTAGGACACCAAACATATATGATTTACAAAACCTTTCTCGAACAATTCGAGAAAGGTTTTTTTATGTCCTCTTTATAAAGCAGCAATCAATTTTTTTGCAGGCATAATATCTTCTAATACACCCGCCTTTAGTAATGATTGACTTACTGCATCAAGTTCAACTTCTGATAAAGCAGACTTCTTTTCCCATGTTGTCTGGTTTAGCCAGACCAACACATCTTGCTGTTTTAACCCATAACGCTTCGCCAATACAAAAGACAAATCCGGATCATTTTTAATTTCCTCCTGCACCGAAAGAATTTCTGTTGAAATATATTTCACTATATCAGGATGAGCAACTAAAAAATCTTCACGAGCCACTAACACGAAGGAGGGCCAAGGCGTTGGGAGTAATCCAAGCAATCGGAAAGAACCTTCATCCACCAAAGGTTTGGTCATAAAACGTTCCCATAAAAAAACATCCGCTTGATTCTCTGTTAATGCTTTTTTCGCTCCTTCCAGATTTTTTACTTCCAGCCAATGCATGTGATCCAACGGCCAATCGTTCAACAAGGCTTGCACAATGGCCATCAAATGAGAACCTGAGCCAAATCTACTGATGGCAAATGTTTTTCCTTTTATACTTTCTATGTCCTGAAGCGAAGAAGCAGTTCCCGTATGTACTCCCCAGATCAACGGACTCCTAACTGTAAAATGCAAAAGCCTAGCAGGACAACCTTTAGAGACGGCAGCCACAGCACCTTCAGTAAGCAAAACAGCCAGGTCTAATTTTTTATCTGCCAGATCCTGTACCAGTACTCCTGTGCCTCCCGGATAATCTGACCACTGCAACGATATACCATATCGTTCAAATCTTCCTTCTGCTTTTGCCTTATGCCAGGGATAATTAAAATGTTCCGGTACTCCTCCTATTCTAACAATTGTTTCCATGCATAAACGATTATGCTTCCAAGATAATAAAAGTAGTCTCTATATTATTCATGCCTGTTGATTTAAGAAGATATAAAAAAAGGCCAGCCTAAAGACTGACCTTTAA
>DATHPB010000329.1:0-7242 GCA_035484295.1 Cytophagaceae bacterium | reverse complement strand
GTGAAATCAAAAGCAAAGTTTACGACAAACCTCAGCCTCCAAAGTACCAGGATGTTTTTGGCCATACGATCGTGGAACTTGCAGAGAAAAACCCGAGAATCATGGGTATTACTCCTGCCATGCCTTCCGGTTCTTCACTCAACATCATGATGGAAGCCATGCCTGACAGAGCCATGGACGTGGGCATTGCCGAACAACATGCAGTCACGTTCTCTGCCGGATTAGCTACGCAGGGATTGATTCCTTTCTGTAATATCTATTCCAGCTTCATGCAGCGAGCCTATGACCAGGTCATCCACGATGTGTGCTTGCAAAATTTAAATGTAGTCTTCTGCCTCGATCGTGCTGGCATTGCCGGTGCAGACGGCCCTACACATCACGGGGCGTTTGATATCCCTTATTTCCGTTCCATTCCTAACCTGATTGTTTCCGCTCCTATGAATGAGCAGGAATTGCGTAATCTCATGTATACGGCGCAGCAAGACGATATGGGACCTTTCTCTATCCGTTATCCGCGCGGACAGGGTGTCATGGCTGATTGGAAAACATCGTTTGAATTAATTCCGGTGGGTAAAGGCCGGTTAGTTAGCGAAGGAGAGGAAGTGGTCATACTAAGCATTGGTCACGTTGGTAATTACGTAACCGAAGCAAAACAATTGTTGCAAACGGTAGACCTAGTGCCGGCGCACTATGATATGCGTTTTGCCAAACCGTTGGACGAAGAGCTCCTGCATAAAATTTTCAGGTCGTTCAAAAAAATCATCACACTGGAAGATGGTGCTATCATGGGTGGCTTCGGCAGTGCCGTATTGGAATTCATGGCCGACAATGGTTATGCTGCAAAGGTAATACGCTTAGGTATTCCTGATCAGTTCATTGAGCACGGCGAACAAATTCAATTGCACAAAGAATGTGGCTTCGATCCCGAAGGTATTGCGAAAGCCGTGCAATCGTTGATGGGAGTGGTATTGAAATAAAAAAACCGGAAGGTATCAAGGACATAAATTATTCCCCCGCTTTCCCTCTTTATTTTTTTGTCGCGATATAGAACCAGTCAAAACACTTATCATCTGCGGACTGTACGGCATAGTCTTCCATTTTAATGTCAGATACCAACCCTGTATTGTTTTGCAATAATTTTTTACGGTTCATGCGGTTCAGCAAATCATAGGGAATTTGCAACAATTGACGGGGAAGAATGTATTGCAGGTTGAATACATCGAAACGTGTGATTTTATGTACAGAGGCTTTGTTCTTGTTGTAGTACTCCATGATCTTGCTGTTGCCCGACACACCCAGTTTGTCTACTGTGGCAAAATATTTCAACAGCAATGCTTCCAGTTCTTGCAAGGTATACTCTCTCACATGCCACGGATTGCGTGTGATGGACATCTTTTTATTGGGAGTTGTTACGATCAGTTTGCCGCCTGGTTTCAATACACGAAAAATTTCCTTGACATATAAGTTGTCGTTAGGAATATGTTCGATCACTTGAAACGTGATCACGAAATCGAAGCTGTTGTCGGCAAAATCTAACGGAGGAAATGAAGTTTGCTTGAACGTTACCTGTGGATAAGCGCTGAAGTCCACACCCGGTTGATGTTTGTCTGCACACACATAGCGTGTCGCTTTAGGTGCCAGCAGCTCGATACCGTAACCTTCTCCGGTTCCTAATTCCAGGATTTCACCGTGTACCATCTTGGCTGCTTCGTAGTATGCTAAGATGGAACGTTGAAACACATAGTTATCGGATAGGTCAGTAGGTGAAACACGTTCAGCAGTTTGAAGGATTTTCATAAAATAAGCAATTAGGAATACGAAGTTAACAAAAGACGATAAACGAAACCAACACAGGATGAAATCTTTATAACCACTATTAAAAATAATCTTAACTTGGTCCTGTTGAATAAAACAAGAAGAATATGCTTTCATATTATGCGATAGGCAAAGGCAAAGTCGTTGTGTTGCTTCATGGGTTTTGTGAAGATCATACCCTTTGGAAAGACTATGCAGACAAGCTTTCGGACACATACTACGTCATCGTTCCTGAGCTTCCGGGCTTTGGTCAATCTTCTCCGGAATTTGGAGAAGCGGTAAGCATCGAATACTATGCAAGAAGGGTGCATGAGTTGTTGGAGCAACTCGTTCATACGGAAGAACGGGTAACGTTTATCGGACATTCATTGGGTGGTTATGTTGCATTGGCCTTTGCAGATTTTTATCCGGAGAGGATCAATGGTTTTGGCTTGTTTCATTCTACTGCTTTCCCCGACAGCGAAGAGAAAAAACAAAACCGCGATAAGGTAGCACAATACATACAAGACAAAGGAGTTCCTGCTTTTACCGACAACTTCGTGGAACCTTTATTTTATGTGGGTAACAGGCAACGTTTCCAAGCGGAAATCAATGTAGTGAAACAACAAGCGAGGCTAACGTCCAGAGAAGGTGCTGTAGCGGCAACGCTTGCCATGAAAGAAAGATCAGACCGCACCTCCGTATTAAAAGAAACCAAGGTACCGGTTTTATTTATCGCTGGAAAGAAAGATACTTCTGTACCGATAGAAAAAAGCCTGGAGCAATGCCATCTTCCTGAAAAAAGCCTTGTGTATTTTCTGGACAACGTAGGTCACATGGGCATGATAGAAGCAAAGGAGGAATGCTTCGTCGTTGTAAAATCGTTCATTGAGTTGTGTAAAGAGGTGAATTGCAAACACTGAATGACAGACAAAAACGGAAGGACGAAATACAAATACAGGCAGCAAATATTTTATTCTTTCACCTCTTCGTCTCTGTGTAGCTGCAATACTAATGCACGCTTTCTATTCGTATGCATGTTAAAATGAGGAAGCTCCGCTGTCTTTCCTTTATAACGGCTACTGATACGGTAGCCTGCGTAAGATTTTGCAACAAAACGAACAGCTCCTTTTTTATTTGTATACAATGAATCACTCTTTTTAGTCACTGTGTTTTCCAAGACAACAAGGGCATTTACTACCGGAATATTTTCATCTTCGATGAATACACTTACAAAAGATGTATCGTAACGATGCATCTCAATTTTTGTATACAATAAAAATGTGCCCTTTGTTTTTTTACTAGGTTCTAATAACACTTCGCCGAAAGAATGCTTGGTGTCTACGTAAAACAAATATTCCAATCCTGGATCAGCTTCGTAAAAAAATTCTCCTCTTTCATCCGAAAGAATAGTGTCCTGATGGTTTGTAGCGGTTTCAAATGCGATTATTTTTGAATTAACGATTACGCTGTCTCCTTGATTGACGGTGCCTTTCACCAGTGTCTTCACTTCTTTTTCCAACATAAAATCTTGCACAAGAGTATCCAATATACTGCGGTGTTTGGTGGATATGGGTTGAGCAAGCATTTTAAAACTTTCCTTGGAAGTAGAAAGTATGTATTCTTCACTTGGATCAAGTACAAAAAAGAAATCACCTTTCTCATTGGTGTGAGTGGAGAGCACTTCTTTACCTTTCAACGAGAGACTTATTTTGACTTCGCTTAGCGGAGTGTTTTTAAGTTTGGCCCTGACATTTCCTTTCAGGTAAACATTGATGATTTCAAAGGCAAAAAGATCATCGTCACTGCCACCGTTGGTTCGGTTGCTGCTGAGGTAGCCGGATTTTCCATCCGGGGCAAGTGCAATTCCGAAATCATCCTGACGGGTATTGATCGGATACCCCATGTTTTCAGGTTCCGAAAATCCTGAAGCCATTGGATAGCTTCTGTAAATATCCAAACCGCCTAAACCAGGAAGACCTGTTGAGGAAAAATAAAGAATACTGTCCTGAAAAAGAGTAGGAAACAGTTCGTTGCCTGAAGTATTAATACCCGATCCCAAGTTAATGGCCGAAGACCATGTTGTGCCGTTGTACTGTGCCATATAAAGGTCTGTGCCGCCGTAACCTCCGGGCATGTTGGAAGAGAAATAAATCAAATCTCCGTTTTGATTTATCGCAGCGTGTGCAACAGAATACAGCTTGTTGTTGAAGGGCAAAGGAACGGGTTCACTCCATTTATTTTCTCCCAATTTTTCTATGTTATATAAACCTAAGTGGCGAGTATCTCTGATTTGTTGTCTTGTCCTCTCAATGCTTTGAGTGAAAATAGCTTTCGATCCATTGTCATAAAATACAATTGGTCCTTCGTGGTAACTGCCATTGATTGCTCGTCGCCATGGTTTGGGTGTGTTCAGTGTGTTGTCTGCATTAAATTCGCTCCTGAATAAATCAAGAAAGGCGTGATCGTTTTTCGTATTGTTTAATTTTATAATATCTCCTGTAGGTCTGGAAGAGGTAAAGACCAATCCATTGTCATAAAATACAGGGGAGAAGTCGGCGTAAGAGGTGTTTATTGACAGGCGATTCACAGGTCTGCTCAGAGAATCTTCGTAATATGCGGACAGAGAATCGATGCCTTGTATTTTTCTTAAAGCTAAAGTATCGACACCATATTCTGTATTGTAATGTTCAAACCAGGCTTTGCTGGCCTCATACTTGCCATTTGAAAGTAAAACTTGTGCGTAGTTTATCATGTCTTCTTTGCCGACAAGAGACTTGGTATTCATAATGTCCTTGTACCAGCGTTCGGCTTCTTCGGTATGGTGCAACAGGCGGTAGCTGTTTGCAAGATGTAGTTTGATGAGCCCTTGTTTGTGACGAGCCTTAAACAAGGCTTTTTCGTACCAGGTAATAGCCGTCATGTAATCATCTTGTTTATAATATTTTTCGGCATGCTTAAAGGGACTCTTTGTCAGAGAGAAAATATTTCTGTATTGTCCATAGGTAGTGTAATGACCTATTCCAAAAAAAAACACCAGAAGAATGATTGTATAATGAACTCTCATATCAAAAATCTCGGGGTGTTACAACATTAGATTTGAAAAAGGAGAAGTTGTAGGTAAGCATGAATTCATGCCCGCCTCCGCTTACTGTACTTAAACTTCCCAGTGCATTGTCGTAGGCATAACCTGCACTCAGCTGATTAGTGAGTTGTATTTTCGCCATAAAACTGAGAGCGGTGAAAGTGCGGTATGAGGCACCGATCCAGAATACATCTTTGTATAACAAGGTACAATTCAAATCGGCTTGCATGGAAAGTCCATCGGTAGATTTTATCAGCATGCTGGGTTTGAGTTTGAATGATGGAGACAGAGTAAAGACGTAGCCGCTTGTTAAGAAGTAATTTCTGCTTTGGCGGTTCTCATCCGTTGAAAAACTTTTGCTCAAGGTCATACGGTCCGCATGCGGAGAAGAAAGTCCTAGATAAAAACGTTTAGAAGAGTAATAAATCCCTGTACCTAAATACAAATAATCGACAGAGGCTGCAGCGGATGAGAAAGAAGGATCATTCGGATCTTTAACGGCCAGGTTGCTGTATTGTGAAGCCACTCTGGCGTAGCCCGTTTGCAGTCCCATAGAGAGCTTGCGCGTTTCTGAGAAAGAAATGCGGTATGCATAAGCAACGTCAATGCCGGTTTGTTGAGTTACACCTATATGGTCATCGAGGAGGATCAGTCCGAGAGCAATTTTTTTACTGTTTACAGGAGTGTGTGCGGTCAGTAGCTGAGTAGAGGGACTTCCATCCAATGAGGTCCATTGTTTTCTGAACAAGCCGGAAACGCTCATGGATTCGTGACTTCCCGCATACGCAGGATTGATGACAAGTCCGTTAAACATATACTGTGCGTACAAGGGGCTCTGTTGCGAGTAAACCCTTTGAAACAGTAATAGGCTCAGCGGTACTAAGAAAAACGGTAAGGTTTTATATAGGCGCACTTTACTGTTCTCTGTTGATGATGACGTAACCCGATAAGGGTTTACTTAAACCGTTAATATCTATTTCGTAATAATAAGTTCCGTCAGGTAGATCTTGATCGTTGGAAGTTCCTTTGTTTGATTTCCCTTTCCATGTGTTTTGAACGAGGTTATCGTAATGCTTTTTTTCAAAAATGACAATGCCCCATCGGTCAAAGATGGTAACATGATTATCCGGATAACCTTCTATACCTTTAATTTCCCAGGTATCGTTTAATCCATCGCCATTCGGTGAAATTCCTGAATATACGGTGATGCATTGGTTAGAAGAAGAAGGCAAAAGAATAGTGGTCTTGGAAGGAGTCCTAGGAGAGCTTTCGCAACCGTTTGTTCCAATTCCTGTTACATAAAATGTAGTGTCCCGTGTCAAGGTGTCTGTAGTAAGTGTTGCTCCAGATTGGAGTGCCGAACCTCCACTGGGTGCCGCATACCATAGAAACGAATTATAGGCACCTGATGCGAGAAGTACGGAAGGTTGTTTGCTACAGAGGGCATTGTTGGTTACGATGGGGGGATCAGGTTGATGTACAGTGATGGTCCGTGTAACTTTAGTACCGCTACCATCTGTTACTGTGATCATATAATCTCCTGCCAATAAACTGTCGAGTTCCAGCTGCTTTGGAGCACCTATGTTTACTATTGGATCAAAATACCATTTGCGCAATCTAAAGTTATCGTATTGGAGTTCTCCTTCGCTGCAATCAGTCACTTCTGTTCTAAGATCATAGTTGATGGGAATACCGGTGGAAGTGATAGGGCCATTTGCGCGTATCTGATTCCAGGTAGAAACAGCACAACCGCAAGTTGTCCTTTTTTCCAGGTAAAAAGCTGAAAAGAAAGTACCGTTGATGTAGAGATAGGAATAGGTGCGGGAAGAATCAGAACAGATGGTGCGTAGGCAGGTTAAAAATTTGGAGCTAAAATCTACCCAATATTGTCCGGCAGGCAGAGCAAAAGTTTTATTCATGTTATTTAGTACACCCGTGACAGGTGTGCCTACACAATGTGCATAGCTGTGTAGTACGGCTGCATAATCACTACCACTAACGGAAGTAGTGCCTATTGTGCATGTCTCGTCAGGATAATCTACATCTTGGCAAACGTGTGTCCAATCAGAAATATTCTGATCATCGAAACTGTCAAAGTATTCGAAGGTGGAAGGTCCATCACTTTGTGTGCTCGCTGTTGCGTCACAGTACGAAACGCGAAGGAAGGATGAACCGGAAGGGAGAGAAGGAATTTTTACCCAGAAATTGGCAGTGGTGTTGCTTTGAAAACTTTCTCTCCAGTAATGATACGATACGGTGTTGTTGGTATCGGAAAACAATACATCGGAAAAATCACTGTTCATTCCTGTGTAAAAAGGAAGTGTAATTAAAACCTGGTAATTCGTTACGGTAGTGCTGCCGGG
>DATHPB010000328.1:0-3074 GCA_035484295.1 Cytophagaceae bacterium | reverse complement strand
AGCTTTGCGTATATCAGGTAATTTCTTGTCTTCAAAGCGATACACCATCATCAGCAAAGCACATTGTCTTACTTCATGCATAGGGTGATGCAGCATTTCGTTCAAATCATCCAACGAAATTTCCACGTAATATTTTTTTGCAACAAGGCGGTTGTTGGGTACAGTGATTCCCCAAAATTGGTCACCTTCTCCATATTGCCCTTTACCTGTTTTAAAGAAACGTGGGAAGAACATGGCTTTATCATTGTTCCGAAGTTTTTTGAGCGTGTTGAGAACGGTGTTTAAAACGAAAGGCATAGAAGAATAGTTAATCGTTTTTACCCTATAGAATTTAAATCCTAAATCACCTGTTACCGCAATTAACTGATTTTTGACCAAGTGAATCCTTCTACATGTTTCTTTAACAAAACTTCTTTTAATGGGATGTTCTTGGACAAAGATAAATCGGGATCTTCTGTAAGCACTTCTTGTGCAGTTTGACGTGCATGTATGAGGATCACAGAGTCTTGTGCGAGGTTAGCAAATTTAAGGTCTGGTAATCCGCTTTGCATGGTACCGGCCATGTCTCCGGGACCGCGTAAACTCAGATCGACATCGGCAATCTCAAAGCCATTGTTAGTGTTACACATCGTGTCGATCCGTTTGCGGGCATCGGTACTCAATTTAAAATCTGTCATAAGTATGCAATAAGACTGCTCCGCACCTCGTCCTACTCGACCCCTGAGTTGATGTAATTGAGAAAGGCCGAAACGCTCAGCATTGAAGATTACCATGACGCTGGCATTAGGTACATTGACGCCTACTTCGATCACGGTTGTTGCCACCATGATTTGCGTTTCGTTTTTGATGAAACGTTGCATTTCGTAATCTTTGTTCTCCGGCTTTAAACGGCCATGCACCATGCTTACGGTGTATTCCTTGAATGCGTTTTCTATGCTGTCGAATCCATCGCTTAGGTTTTTCAAATCCATTTTCTCCGATTCTTCAATCAAAGGAAACACAACATAGATCTGGCGACCCTCCTGAATTTGCTTACGCATGAAGCCGTATACTTTTAAAATATCTTTGTCGTACTGATGCAAAGTCTGTATGGGTTTTCTTCCTACTGGAAGCTCGTCGATCACAGAGACATCCAAGTCACCATACAAGGTCATCGCTAGCGTACGGGGAATGGGAGTTGCTGTCATGACCAGAATATGCGGAGCATAAGAAGAGTTTTTTGTCCAGAGCTTGGCGCGTTGTGCCACACCAAAGCGATGTTGTTCATCTATGACACATAATCCTAAATTTTTAAACAAAACAGGATCTTCAAGCAATGCGTGTGTACCGATGATGATGTCAATATCACCAGCTGCTAAGTCTTCGAGGATAGGTTTGCGTGCTGACTTTTTGGTAGAACCGGTGAGCAATACAGCTTTAATACCGGCAAGTTCTGCCCATGCGGAAATGGTTGTATAATGTTGTTGAGCCAAAATTTCCGTAGGTGCCATGATACAAGATTGTGCACCATGGTCGGTACCAATGAGCATACAGAGAAAAGCCACAATGGTTTTACCACTGCCTACGTCGCCTTGCAGCAAGCGATTCATTTGTTTTCCGGAACAAAGGTCCTGGTATATTTCTTTGATGACTTTTTTCTGTGCGTTGGTCAGGTCGAATGGCAAATGACTTTTATAGAATTCTGTTAGTCGATCTGAGCCTTTAAAAATTTGTCCACGTGCTGCTTCTTTTCGATTACCCATTTGTTTGAGCAGCTTCAATTGAATGAAAAAAAGCTCTTCAAATTTTAATCTTGCAATCGCTCTATCCAATTCCTGAAGACGGGGCGGGAAATGAATGAACTGAATGGCATCTTTGCGGCGAAGCAGTTTATATTTTTCCAGCACATTATCCGATAACGTTTCACGTATGTAAGGAGTAGCTTGCGGTAATAACAGTTGAATGGCTTTGGAAAGGGCTTTGCTGTCTATGTTTTTTGTTTTGATTTTTTCCGTTAAAGGATAGACAGGTATTAGACCTCTTTGAGTGGAAGTTTCACTCAATATATCCATTTCCGGATGTGCAATGTTCAGCTGGTGTCCGTAAGCAGTCGGCTTTCCGAAGGCAATGTATTCGGCACCAGGTATTAGTTTTTTAACAACCCAGTTGATGCCTTGAAACCATACCAACTCTAAACGCCCTGTATTATCTTCTACGTGAGCGACCAGCCTTTTCTTAAATCCAGTACCTACTGTTTTAAAAGTAGACAAACGTCCTGATACCTGTATATAAGGCATGTCTTCACGAATCTCTGAAATCTTATAGATGCGACTTCGATCTTCATGACGGAAGGGATAATACTCCAGCAAATCCGCATAGGTAAAAATGCCAAGTTCTGTATTGAACAAAGCAGCCTTCTGCGGACCAATGCCTTTGAGGTATTCGATGCGTGTGTCGAGAAATTCGGGCATGCTATCAATGAGAGGTAGACAGTTGCCAGTAAAGATAAAAAAATAAGTAAAGAGTAACCAGTTGTTTTAGATCCTGAATAAAACAGTATTTTCTTTAATGGATTGGAACCTTTAGTTGCTTTCACTAAAAAATTGAGGAACGAGCTTCTTGATTTTCTCCAATGTTTCAGGCATAGACAAAGCGCTCATTCCTCCTGAGGCATTCGCATGACCTCCTCCGTTAAAATGTTCTGCTGCCAATACATTGACAGGATTTTCTGTTCCTTTCGAACGGAAAGATATTTTAATGATACCGTCTCTTTCAGAAAAGACAATAGCGGCTTTCATGCCTTTTATGGATAAAGCAAGATTGGCTAAATTGTCAGTATCTCCTTTTTGATAGTGGTATCTGTTCAGTTCTTCGCTTGTCAGCGAAACGATGGCCACGTGGTAATCGTCCATGATATCTAATTTCTCGCTCATGGCAAATCCTTGCAACCGTAGGCGATTGGCGGTATTGTTGTCGTTCAGGTTTTCATGTACCAAATGATGCTTTACACCAGCTGCGAGCAACTTGCTTAACAATTCATGTGTGCGCGGTTGTACAGAAGAAAACCGAAAACTGCCGGTGTCAGTAAGAATTCC
>DATHPB010000327.1:0-3191 GCA_035484295.1 Cytophagaceae bacterium | reverse complement strand
TGAATTGAAAAAACAATTGCTTATCCTGCAACAAAACGATTGGAAGATTCTCGCTGTCGAGCAAGTAGACGAAAGCATTTCTCTTCCTGATTTTCAACCGGAAAAAGATGGCAAGTATTGCTTGATCTTAGGCAACGAAGTCAACGGTGTTTCTGAAGAATTACTGCCACTGTGTGATCACGCGCTGGAGATTCCTCAATGGGGTACGAAACATTCGTTCAACATCTCCGTGGCTGCAGGCATCGTGATGTGGGATGTGATCCATAAAATGAAGAAAGGGTAACATTCTTTCTGATAAATGAATAAGTCGGATTAAGCACATAAAAAAAGGAGCGGGTGATTTTACCCGCTCCTTTTTAGTACTTATTATTTACGAATGTTATTACGCCTTTAACTCTTTTTCTTTTTTACTTCTCAAATCCAACACAATTGGGATCGCGATGAAGATGGTAGAGTAACTACCGAAGATAACCCCTACCAAGAGTGAAATAGAGAAACCTCTCAACGACTCACCACCAAAGATACACAAGATGATCACCGTAACCAATACGGTCACAGTAGTCATGATCGTTCTGCTCAATGTGCTGTTGATGGATTTGTTCAACATGTCTTTCATGTCCAGCTTGTAATATTCCACACCGAATTCACGCACCCTGTCGAATACAATTACCGTATCGTTAATAGAGAATCCGACAATGGTCAACAACGCAGCGATGATTACCTGATCCACTTCAAACGATGCAATGCCGAAGAGTTGAAGAATGCCGAACATGGCAATGATCATCAACGTATCGTGGAACAAAGCTATGATACCACCAAAACCAAACTGCCATTTTCTGAATCGGATCAACACATAGATAAAGATACCGATCAACGACACGATGATGGATTGCCAGGACGATTGCAAGATGTCATCCGCTACCGTTGCACCCACCTTGTTGCTGCTCAAGATCTGGAACTTGCCTTTGTCGAATTGTTTCAAACCGGCCACTAATGCCGCCTGTACTGTTTCGTCACCTTTTTCTGTTTCATCCGCTACCAAATAACTGGTCGTGATTTTCAGTTTTTTGTTACTGCCATACGTTTTTACTTCCGTACCTGTTCCTTTGAATTCATCTGACAAAGAAGCTCTCAAGTCAGAAGCGACAACATTGTTATCAAATTCAACAATGTAAGAACGGCCTCCTTTGAAATCCACACCTAAGTTGATCCCGCCATTCATTACAGTAGCTGCCGCACCAAACAACAACAATACGATAGAACTGATGTAAGCTACTTTTCTGTATTTCACAAAATCAAAGTTCATGTTCTGGAACAGATTTTTAGAAATGATTGTCGTAAATGAAATTGCTTGTTCCGGATTTTTTCTAGTCACCCAAAGCAAGATCACTCTGGAAATATACATGGCGGTGAAGAAAGAGCACAACACACCAATGATCAATGTGGTTGCAAAACCTTTAATAGGACCCGATCCCAGGAAGAATAGAATCGTACCTGTTAAGATCGTTGTAATGTTCGAGTCAAAGATAGAACTGAACGCCTTGTCAAAACCAGCGTCAATGGCAGCACGCATGCTCTTGCCGTTTTTTAACTCTTCTTTGATACGTTCAAAAATCAATACGTTCGCATCCACCGACATACCGAGGGACAACACGATACCGGCCAAGCCAGGCAGCGTCAATACAGAGTTGAACGAAGCCAAAATACCCAAGGTAAAGATTACGTTGAACACCAAGGCCACATCCGCTACCAAACCTCCTTTGTTGTAGTAAGCAGCCATCAATACGATAACGACTAACAAACCGGCAAACAGCGACATCAAACCGGCATCGATCGCTTCTTTACCCAATGTCGGTCCAACGATTACTTCTTCCACAATACGTACCGGTGCAGGAAGTTTACCTGCTTTCAGGATGTTGGAAATATCTTTTGCCTCTTCCGCAGAGAAATCTCCGGAGATGGAAGAACTTCCGTTTGGAATTTCATTTTGTACGGTTGGTGCAGAGTAAACCACATTATCCAACACGATGGCAATTCTTCTTTTGTTCTGAGGATCTTTTACAGCATCAGCCGTAAGTTTTTTCCAGATGCGTGCACCTGCAGCATTCATCTGCATGGAGATCTCATATCCTCTTCCGTCTGAAGACGCGCCGTCACGAGCATCGGTAATGGCATCACCTGACAACGGAGCTTTACCGCCTCTTCCTTTTTTGATCGGAACCAATTCGATGGTATTGTCTTTCTTCTTCGCCTTTCTATCCCAAAGGAAAACCAGATCTGCCGGAAGCATCGATTGCACCTTAGGCATGTTTAGAATGCGGTTGATCTTTGCTGTATCCTTTACATCGTATACCAAATTGTATTGGCTTTTTAATAAAGTAAACAACGGAGAATTGTTAGCCGCCAGGCTGTCTGCTGCTGAAGTGGAATCAGCCTTCGCCGTAACCTTAGAAGTATCTGCCTTTGCCGTTGCAGTGGAATCACCAGCCAAAGGATCTGCAGCCAGTATGTCTTTATCAGCAGCAGCCGTAGTATCTACCAATAAATTGGTTGTATCTGCTGACGTGCCGCCATTCAATTTGGTTTGAGCTACCACATACTTATTGATTGCAGTAAGCGTGCTGCCAATTTCAAACAAGTGATACACTTCGTAGAAATCCAGTTGCGCTGTTCCTTGCAACAAGTTACGTACCCGCTGAGGGTTTTCTACACCTGGCAATTCCACCAAGATACGGCCTGTACCCTGGATTCTTTGTAAGTTTGGTTGGATGGTACCGAAACGATCGATACGTGCACGAAGAATTTCAAATGAACGGTCAACCGCTCCATCAATTTCTTCATTGATCATTTTTTCTACTTCCTTATCCGTAGAACGAGAATTGATTTTCGAACCGTTTTGTGCGTTGGAGAAAATTTTCGCCAATTGATCGGGACCTGCCGTTTCCTTGAAGGCCGTGTAGAATAATTTTTCAAACGATTCCTGACTTGTTCTCTGAGCAAGTGTCGCTTTTTTCAGCGCTTGCCTGAACAATGGACTTTCTGCCTGAGAACCTGCCAATGCCTTTAAAATTTCTACCGGAGAAACTTCCAGCACCACGTGCATCCCACCTTGTAAGTCAAGACCAAGCGCAAGCTCCATGTCTTTTACTTCCTTATAAGTATAGGGAACCATTCCCAGGAAATTATAAACC
>DATHPB010000326.1:0-5163 GCA_035484295.1 Cytophagaceae bacterium | reverse complement strand
ATAAAAAAGAAATCAACTTTAGGATTCATATTGACTCATGCATTAACATTCATTGAAATTTGTTCTACTGTTTCTACTCTATAAAGTAGAAACAGTAGAAATTCGTCTGTCTGATGGCCTGAAATACCAAGATACAACAGTCAGTACTAATAATAACATTGGTCCAAAAAATTCTTTGGCTTCGTCTCCAACCATGGCATGAGAAAATACAGCTCCGGTCATGACAAAGAAAAAACCTGCATAGGCCCATTCTTTTACCAAGGGAAATTTAGGAACGAGTACTGCTACGACTCCTAAGATTTTCCATATACCAAGAATGATTAAAAAGTATGCAGGATAACCCAAGTGTGTCATGCTGTCCAATCCTCCTGCTCCTTCCTTCGCTTTCAACAATTGCACAGAAGCTGTAGATACCATACCTAGTGACAGCCAAAGTGTAGCAATCCAATAGATGATTTTGTTTCTTTTTGTCATAACGTGTTAGTTTAGTTTGTTTACTATTTCCTGTAATCGATTATGTGCCATATTAATACCTTGTGCGAAAGGTAAAGCGAGCAGTTGGTTTCTTTGCGCAACAGACTTGTATATGACATGCATCGTCAGTTTGCTGGTATCATTGGTAAGTTTTTCAAATTCGAGAAACTCAAGTTGAATACCGAACGGTGTATTCTCCATTTCAAATGTCCGTGTAATTTTTTGGTTCAGACTGAATTCATGGATGACTCCGTTGAACAGGTGTTTGTTCCCTTTAGGGTCGGTTGTTTCAAATTGATAGCTGCCGTGTTTTTTATTTTCAAGTTTTACAACTTTCGTGCCCATCCACTGTTCTACAATTTCAGGTTCAACATACGCTTTGAAAAGCAATTCCAACGGCAAATCGAATTCCCTTGTGATGACCAATTCCTGCTTGTTATCTTCGGCATTGATTTTTGTTTTTTGTTCCATGCTATTTGCTTTTATATTTTTTCATGATGTTTTCCAGTTTATTGAAGCGCTGTTCCCACAGGTTGCGGAATGGTTCTATGAAGTCGGCTATTTCTTTCATTTTTTTTGCATTCATGTGGTAGTAAATTTCTCTGCCGTTTTGTTCTTGTTTAAGCAATTCACATTCAGTAAGTATTTGCAGGTGTTTTGAAACGGTGGGTCTGGCCGTATCAAAATTTGCTGCAATGGCTCCCGCAGTCATGGATTGCGAAGCTACCAACAGGAGTATAGACCTTCTTGTAGGATCTGCTATGGCTTGAAAAACATCTCGTCTTAAATTCATTACGTAGTTATTTGGCTACAAATATATGTGAAGTTATTTGACTACGCAATAGTTTGACATTTTTTTATGCGTCAACGATTGTCAATGCTGTAGTGACAGGGAAATTGTTTAAAGATCAAGGATTTTTGCTTGGTAAAAAATTACAGGTCAATCTTTTTGAGCTGATTGTTTTTATAGATGTATACTTCGTAATAATGATCGTTGATGGCGTACACTTCTTCGATTGTAATTTTATCGGCCTGTTGTGCAAGAGCATGAACTTGTTGTTGTTTTTCTATCGGCAAATCAGTCAGTTTGATTTCATGTTCAATTTCAAATTCCCCATCTTCGTACTCGAAATCCAGCTCAAACGTACGTTGATTCCACTGCATTTTCGTTTCTAATTGCTTAGAATCGGCTTGATAAGCAAAGTGCAATTGATTTTGATTCAATAAGTTTGTAGAAGAATTATAAAACATAATAAGACCTGCAGTCACCATTGTGAGGTAGCCTATTTTCTGAAATAATTTTTCACTCAACAGATGAAGTATCTTTTTTGTCACAAATGAAGATAAAACGGCCGCCACGGCAATGATCGTTCCGTAAAGCAATACTTTAGTTACTAGTAAGCCGAATAAGAAGTATAGGTATATTTTTATCAAATGCAATAACAATTCATTTGCTGCTCGTGTGGCAACGATTTCTTCTTTGCTTAATCCGTAACGTAAATAAAATCCATTGAAGAGGAGTCCTATGGTCCCGGTTAATCCTGACACAAAGCCGGCCATCAAACCAATGAAAGATAACAGGGGTTTAGGCATCTTTTGCAAGGAATTGTCAACCTTTTTGGATTTGAAAATGAATGGGATATTCGATAAGAGAAAGATCCCGATCAGTAATTCCAGGTATACGGGATTGATATAGGTCAGTAGCCATGCTCCTAACCATACCGCAGGAATGGCGGTTGGAACAAACCACTTGACGACATCCCAACGGATGTTGGAATAAAAGACAACTATTCGTGATACCGAACTTGCCGCAGTTCCCAAGGAAATAGTGGCCGGTATTTGAGCACCAGGAAGCTGCAGCCCAAGGATAGGGATGATGATAAAGCTTGCTCCTCCTCCACACAGTGCACTTAGAAAGAAAGCTAAAAATGCACTGACAAATAAAATGATCTCGGTTATTCCCATTATTCAATAAAGGACGCAATTCTGTTTTTTTTCTGGAGCGATATTGGATCGTATATTTCATGAAACAAAGAAATGTTTGTTTCATGAACCGCTGCGGTGTAAATCTCATCTATTGGACTCCTATTGAGTAAAAAAATCTACACTATTTTTTTTATTAACGATTCTGGTATTTCATTTATTTATTCGTTAAATTTGTTAGGTAAACTAATAAGTTTAACGAATAATGAATACCGCTGAATTAGCTTCTTCTTTGAGAACCGTCATTTCTACCTTGCATAAAAGCTTACGCAAGCAAATGTCGCCGACCAAAACGTATTCGATGACAGAGCTGGAAACGATTGCCCATTTGTCTCGTCAGTCTTCTCTGTTACCTACCGAATTGGCAGATTTGACAAGGGTTAAAACACAATCCATGTCTCAAATTTTAAAAAAGCTGGAAGAACAAGATCTTATCAAAAGAACACCTGTTAAAGAAGACAAACGCAAGGTGTTTGTCTCTTTGACAACTACAGGGAAAAAAATGGTGGAAAAAACCAAACATGAAGGAGATGAATGGTTGAAAAGTGTGATGGAGAAATCACTGACAGAAAAGGAAAAGGAATTGCTAGTGAAAGTATTACCAGTGTTAAACAAATTGATAGAAACCCAATAATGATTCATTGACATGATAACAGCAATTGACAAAAATACCGCGTTGGTATTGATCGATCTTCAAAAGGGAATTTTAAAGACAGGTGTTCCGAAATTAGAGGGAGTCATTGACAAATCGGCTCTTCTGGTGGATGCTTTCCGCAAAGCCAATCTTCCGATTGTAGTGGTTAATGTTGTTCTTACCGACGCAGCCTGGCTTAAGTCGCGCAAGGAAGGCGGACCGACTGGTCCAATTCCCGCATTCGATGCACCTGATTTTGCTGACATTGTAGAGGAAATAAAAGCGAAGCCTACCGATATTTTCATCACTAAGAAAACGTGGAATGCGTTTTTTCAAACGATTTTGCAAGAGGAATTGCAAAATCGTAAGGTCACCAATATTGTATTGGCCGGCGTTTCTACCAGTGCCGGAGTAGAGGGTACCGCACGTGCAGCAAGTGAACTGGGCTATAACATCAGTTTTGCCACAGATGCTATGACGGATAGAAATCCCGAGGCGCATCACAACAGCCTTCATCATATTTTCCCACGTTTGGGTGAACAAGGAACAGCATCAGAAATTATCGAAAAAATGAATAACAATTAAACCATAACTAGTTTTTAACTATGAAAACACTGAAGAAAATATTGAAATGGATAGGGATTATTCTCTTGCTCTTAGTCGCTGTGGGGGCCACTCTTTATACGATTTACTTGCGTCCCGTCATGGAGCACATGAAAAAAACAGAAATTGTCCAATACGATAAGGATCTTACACTTATAATGGGAGGTGGAGGAAACAGCGGTATACTTGTTTCCGACAGCCTGGTATTAGTTATTGATACCAAGATGGACGATGCGGCGGAAGAACTTTATAAAAAAGTCCGACAACTGGCTGGAAACAGACCGATCGTAGTAGTGAACACACATTTCCATTCCGATCATTTGGGGGGCAATAAACATTTTAAAGGAGCTACTATTCTTGCCGGAGAAAATTATGGTAAAGAATCGTGGATAAAAGAAACAAGTGAAGACAATATGCCTACCCGATGGTTGAAAGATCAAATGGATATCAAGATGGGAGATGATACCGCAACGATTTACAATATTGCAAAAGCGACGCATACAGCCAGCGATGTGGTAGTTTACCTGCATAAGAGAAAAATGCTGTTTGCCGGTGATGTGATCTTGAACCAACAAGTTCCGGCATTGATGGGTGTAGCTGATCCGGATGGTTACATGAATGCGTTTGAAGTCTTACCGAAAAAATTTGATATCCAAAAAATAGTACCTGGCCATGGACCTATGGGAGGCATGGAAGTCTTGGATAATTTCAGGCAATACTTCATTGACATGAAAACAGCAGCAAATGATCCTGAGAAGAAAGACGAGTTGGTTGCTAAATACAAAAACTGGATCCAGGTGCCTTTGATCATGTCCCCTGGAAAGACGATCAGTATTTACAAAGAAAAGGCATCTGCCAAGTAATTGTTTGAAATAGTAAAGGTTCATTGTTCTACTCCAAATAAGTAGTACAATGAACCTGTTGTGTTAAGGGATGGAAACGAGTAGAAAGATAAATACGTTCAGGGCATTCCGAAACCGGAACTACACTTTGTATTTCGTAGGCCAATCGGTTTCCCAAATTGGCACGTGGATGCAACGTACCGCGGTGAGTTGGGTAGTATACACGCTCACGCATTCCACGTTCATGCTGGGGCTTACGATATTTGCTTCACAGTTTCCGTCATTTTTATTTTCTATCCTGGGAGGAGTTGTTTCGGATCGGTACAATCGTTATAAAGTGTTATTGATTACACAAACTGCTTCTATGATGCAAGCAGTATTGTTGTCTGTATTAATACTGACCAACCACTACCTGGTATGGGAAATACTTTTACTGAGCGTTGTATTGGGGATCATCAATGCGTTTGATGTACCTGCAAGGCAACCCATGGTGCATGAAATGATCAATGACAAAGAGGACTTGCCCAATGCCCTGGCATTGAATTCCACTATTGTGAATATCGCAAGGTTGATTGGTCCTGCATTGTCGGGTATTGTACTGGTGAAATTTGGCGCAGGTATATGTTT
>DATHPB010000325.1:0-5572 GCA_035484295.1 Cytophagaceae bacterium | reverse complement strand
GAGCGAGCTGCTTCGCAAGTGATGCCTTACTGTTCCTCGTTCTTTGGCTTGATTAAAAGTGAGACCATGATCTATCCTGTATTCATGGGAAGCCGCTTGCCTTTCTTAAGGAATAACATCATTGAGCTAGGTGATCAGTATTATATTTTTGAAGGAGAATATGCATTGCCCATGCCCTATGATCCCATCAAGATGGAAGTTGCCGCTCGTATGTATTTGCAGACACCGTATTTGTGGGGAGGCAAGTCTCATTTCGGCATCGATTGCTCGGGTTTTGTACAACAGATTTACCGCAATTTTTACATTAACCTTCCTCGGGACGCCTGGCAGCAGGAATTGATCGGAGAACCGGTACCTTTTGGCTTTCATGGTACGGGTGATCTGGCCTTTTTTAGCAATTCTACAGGCAAAGTTACGCATGTGGGGATTGTATTGGCTGGAGATACCATTATTCATGCCTCCGGTTATGTCAGAATCGATAACCTGACCGCACAGGGAATCACAGTCGCTGCCACAGGCGAACAAACACACGTTTTAACTAGCATAAAACGCTTGATAAACTAGTAACATCAATCTTTTTTTCTATCTTTGCAGTCCCTTCAAAATGGAGGTGGCTTTGTTAGTTTGTGCAAAGCATTATCAACTAAATTCAAATACGGTTTGCCCTTGCGTATTTGATGCATAAAAAGGGTAATTAATTTTATGACAGCACCAAAAGAATTCAATTGGGACGCATTTGAAACCAAAGGTTTCGGCAGTGGTTACACGAAATCGGAACTCGCTGAAATGGAGAAGATGTACGAATCTACTCTGTCCTCTGTCGAGGAAAAACAATTGCTAAACGGTACAGTCGTTGGTATTACCGACAGAGATGTGATTGTAAATGTAGGTTTCAAATCAGATGGTTTGATTCCTTTGTCAGAATTCCGTGATGTAGACAACCTTAAAGTTGGACAGGAATTTGAAGTATACGTGGAGAACAGAGAAGATGCCGGAGGGCAATTGATCCTTTCTCGTCGCAAAGCGAAAATTGTTAAAGCATGGGAGAATATTCAAGGTGCTTTGGACAAAGACCTGGTGTTGGAAGCTCTTGTAAAGAGACGTACAAAAGGAGGTTTGATCGTGGATCTATATGGTGTAGAAGCATTCTTACCAGGTTCTCAAATCGATGTGAAACCTATCCGTGACTTCGATGTATTCGTTGGTAAGAAAATGGAAGTGAAAGTTGTGAAAATCAACTACACGAACGATAACGTAGTCGTATCTCACAAAGTATTGATTGAAAAAGACATTGAAAAACAAAAAGCCGAAATTCTAAACAACTTAGAAAAAGGTCAAGTGTTGGAAGGTGTGATCAAAAACATGACCAACTTCGGGGTGTTTATCGATCTTGGTGGTGTAGACGGTCTATTGCACATTACTGACATTTCTTGGGGTCGCATCAGCCATCCGCAGGAAGTGCTTAAACTGGACGATAAAGTTCAAGTGGTGGTATTGGATTTTGACGATGAGAAAAAACGTATCTCTTTAGGTATGAAACAACTTACGTCTCATCCTTGGGATTCATTGTCTGGAGACCTGCAAGTAGGATCTAAAGTAAAAGGTAAAATCGTAAACGTTGCAGATTACGGTGCGTTCCTTGAGCTTCTTCCTGGTGTTGAAGGCTTGATCCACGTGTCTGAAATGTCATGGTCTCAGCACTTGAGAAACCCTCAAGACTTCATCTCTGTAGGTGATGAACTGGAAGCTGTAGTATTGACGCTGGATCGCGAAGAGCGTAAAATGTCTTTGGGCATCAAACAATTGACAGAAGATCCTTGGACTAAACAAGATGTATTGGTGAAGTATGGTGTGGATACGAAACACAAAGGAGTAGTTCGTAACCTGACAAACTTTGGTTTATTCATCGAACTGGAAGAAGGCATTGACGGATTAGTACACGTATCAGATTTGTCCTGGACTAAAAAAGTGAAACACCCATCTGAATTCATCAAAGTAGGTGAGTCATTGGATGTAGTGGTGTTGGAACTTGACGTTGAAAACAGAAGATTGGCTTTAGGTCACAAACAATTGGAAGAAAATCCATGGAATACGTTTGAAACGATCTTCAGTCCAGGTTCTGTGCACCGTTGCACCATCCTTTCTAAAAACGATAAAGGAGCTGTACTAGAGCTTCCATACGGACTAGAAGGATTTGCTGCTACCAAACACTTGGTGAAACAAGACGGTACAATGGCGGAAGCTGGCGAAGCCTTAGATTTCAAAGTGGTAGAATTCCATAAGGAAGAAAAAAGAATCATTTTGTCTCATACTAAAACATTCTCTGAAGTAGAAGAGGATGGCGGTGCTGCTGCCGGTGCAGACAAGAAGAAGAAAGCTCCTGCTGCTAAAGGCGCTAAAGCTGCTCCTGCTGCTAAAGACGTTGAGAAATCAACACTTGGCGACATCGAAGCACTTTCTAACTTGAGAGAGCAAATGGACGGTGATAAGAAGTAGTTCTTATCCATTCTTGTATAAAAAAATAGCCTCGTTTTACGAGGCTATTTTTTTGCTCTAAAGACCAGCTATTCAAGACGACAATTTTTTATCAAAACATTTTATCTAACCGGGTAAATATGTACTTTTGGAAAATGGTCCTGTGGCCGAGTGGCTAGGCTCAGCTCTGCAAAAGCTGCTACAGCGGTTCGAATCCGCTCGGGACCTCTCCAACGGACAGTTGCAAAATTTCAGCAACTGTCCGTTTTTTGTTTATTAGGATAGGACATTATTCTAGATTCTTTTCCTTTAAGTCATTTGCTCCCCATTTTTGAATTTGAAGAATGACCGATAACAGAGAATTGCCGTAACTGGTTAGTCTATATTCTACACGCGGAGGCACTTCGGGGAAAATTTCACGTTCTATCAATTTATCTTCTTCAAGTTCACGTAGTTGGTTAATCAACATTTGCTTACTGATCTGAGGAATGGCCTTCTTTAGTAAACTAAAGCGATTACACTTTTTACTGATCCCAAAAATCACCAGCACTTTCCACTTGCCACCGACCAAGTTCAGGAAATGAGTAACTCCACAATTAAACGGATTATAGTCCTTGTTTTTTCTCTTATTTTCCATTGGTCTATAATTTTGTACTAAGCAAGTTAATTAAGACTATCCTTACGATTGGAATAAAGGTAATAATATTGTACAGTTAAAAGGAAGAGTATATGATAAACAGAATAAAGATTCTTGTACTATTAACAACATGTATGGTCAACAACATGGCAATGGCACAATTAAAGAACAATCAAAAAGAAAAAATAATGACACCAGAGCAAGTAAAACAACGCACAATAGGAAAATGGGAGAGCATCACTCCGGAAGTACGACCGAGCAATTTTAAAAACCCGGATGGTACGCTTAAACCTTTTTATCTTTCGAGAAAATTCACCTCTCTTGTAGGTGATCAATTTGAATTAATTGTAACCAGTTTTGCCGATCCACATGGCAAAATACCTATGGCGAAAATGGAAATCAAAGGACATATGGAATGGAAAGGAGAACATCCGATTGCAGAAGGTGCTCAAAAGGTTAATTTCATTGCTGACAAAGGCTATGAAGTGACACCTCTTCTGCAGGGTTTTGCAGATGGGTTAAATCAAGTTGTGAAAGAAGGATATGATAAATGGGAAGTGAATAAAACTCAAAGTATACTTAAAAAATCGTTTGCTCCGTTTGGCCTTGCGGAAGGACAAGTTTTTGCCGAATATGATTTAATCTATCTTTACAATGACATGATGTTTTGGGGTGCACGCAATATAGACGGCCGTGGATTTGACAAAGAAGAAAACCGACCAACAAATTTGCAAATCCCGCTCATAAGACAAAAGTAGAAAGACATAAAGTGAGAAACAACGAAGCCTTGCAGATTATCATGTTTGCAAGGCTTCGTTGTTCGGTTAAACTACTATTTTTTATTAAGATTCTGCGTCTACAGCAGCTCTGATGATATTGGCATTTACCAAGGCCACTAGTTGCGACATATCAAATGGTTTGGAGATAATGGCTTCTGCCGGAATTTTGCTGCTGTATAAAATGTCTTTATCCATTCCTGTTACCAGTAATATTGGAATATGGGACAACTTGGGTGTGTTTTTCATGTGTTCTACGATGTCTATGCCTCCTGCAAAAGGAAGCATGACATCTGACACGACAAGATCTATTTGAGCACTGTCAATGACGTTTATGGATGTTTTATAGTCGCTGGTTGTAATAACACCATAGCCTTCTTTTTTCAATGCTTTTACGATGGAATTAGAAATGAATTCTTCATCCTCTATGACAAGTACTGTTGGGGATCCCATGTTTTTTATTGGTTTGATTACATTTCAGCAAATACCATGCAAATGCAAATACGCTTGATTTAAGGCTATTGGATAAAAAATGTGATATAATGAGGAATAGTCAGTGCTCATTGAGGCATGAAATAAGCAATTATTGATTCATTTCCTCGATTGCAAAACCTGTTATTGGGAGGTCAGATAGGAATTAAACAAGAAGCAGGTTTATTTTTAATTAAATTTCGTGTTAAATATTGCATTTAGTGGAATAGTACAACTATTATGTCTTATCTTTAGAATAATAATTTAAACTTGTTCTACTAAAATTATACTATTATGGCAGATAATAGCTTTGAAATTATACTACGGTATGATAAAAAAATAGCAAAAATGGAAAACAAGCTTAAGTATTTAGAGGCTATTTTGGATAATATAGGTATTGATAAATCTTTAGAAAGTATGTTGGCTATTACTGATTATAAAAATAGTCCATTTTATAAAGACAATGAAGGGTCTGATGATATTGTTCATGATAAGACCAAGATCTTTCTGAAAGTCATTATAGAAAGTATGCCTTTTCCTGTTTTTATCAAGGATGAAAATTGTACTTATCAATTGGTAAATACATTAGAAGCCAATCTCTTTTCAATACCTGAGGAAGAGATTATTGGCAGGAACGATGAGTATTTCATCAGGGACAAAGACGAACTCCATCTCATAAAAGAAACAGATGAAAAAGTACTTCGGACCAACACGGCCATAGAACTTCCTGAACAAAGCTTCTCTTTGCCCAATGGCTCGTCTTATTCGTTCAAGACACATAAAATTCCATTCTTCAATCCTATAACCGGTAAGACAAATATCTTAGGGTTTTCAATGGACGTGACAGATTCCCTACAATTGAATCACTTGAAAAAGATCGTCTTATTATGCAGTAATCCTCTATTATAAATGAAGAGTAATGGGTAGAGATTTACTATTCTGAAATAAGCGCCTCTATTTGATCCATTGCTTTGTCTGTGTAGATTCCATGCGCGATATAAATGATTTTCCCTTTTTCATCCAGGACAAATACATAGGGATCGTCTTTGGTGTCTAACTTCAACTTGGTTTTGTAGGGCTCTAATTCTCCTTTATAAATCAAAATGTAAGGATGTAGGGCCACATCTACACCGGTCTTCATCTGCTTGATGCCATTTTCTGCAAAGTTCTGGCTAGAACCGGTATACATGGCGATAAAGAAGGCATGTATGTT